>CALHBW010000058.1 GCA_937930625.1 uncultured Saprospiraceae bacterium
TGGACCGAAAATGTTCAAAAAAGTGTGTCACGCAGAGGGCGCAGAGAACGCAGAGGTCTGATAATCAATGCTCTGCGAACTCCGCGTTCTCTGCGTGACACAGCATCTTAGTGGTTTCAGCATTACATGTACAACACTACCGAATTTTCCATTCAAAATTCAAAATTAGCGAACACATTGCGTTCAAAGTTACAATAAAAAATCAAATTGAATTCAGATTTTAAATCCCATCAAATGTTTTACCTTTACCATGTGAAAAATTACCATTACATACTTATTTTCCTCCTAATAAGCACACAAGCGATTGCTCAGGTTTGTACAGGCAATTTAGGCGAAAATCTTTTCCCGGAAGGCGATTTCGGAAGCGGCACGGCGAATATTCCGCCCACCGACCCGATGATTGCGCCGGGCTATATTTACACCACGAATCCGCCTCCTTTCGATGGTTTTTATACGATTACCAATAATACATGGTCTTGGACTGGTCTGTTCACGACTTGGTTGACGATTGAGGATAATAGCCCCGACCCGAATGGCTATATGATGGTCGTCAATGCGAGTTTTGACCCCGGTTTGTTTTACGAACAACAGGTGGATAACCTGTGTGAAAATACCTTATACAGTTTTTCCGCAGACATCATAAATTTGATTAGACCTAATGTAAATCAACTACTACCCAATGTGTCGTTTTTGATTGATGGGGCAGAGCAATATTCCACAGGAAACATCCCCGAAAGTGGACAGTGGACGACCTATGGCTTCACGTTCACCACTGCTCCGGGACAGACTTCCGTCACGCTTTCCTTACGAAATAATGCGCCCGGCGGTATCGGCAATGACATTGCGCTCGACAATATCTCCTTTCGCCCTTGCGGACCGGAAGCCTTTGCGCTGATTGATGCTTCGTCGGGTATCTGTGCGGGTGGTATGCCGATTGATATTACAGCAAATATCATTGGTAATCAATACGATACACCTGTTTACCAATGGCAACAAAGTTTCGATGGTGGTATGACTTGGGTGGATATTCCCGGCGCAAATGCAGCGACTTATACACATACCGACGTAACGGCAGGGACATATTACTATCGTTATTTGCTGGCGAATGCGTCTGATAATTTGCTAAATATTAGTTGTCGTGTCATATCTGATGTGGAAATCATTGAGATACCACCTGCTGTTTACTCGATTACAGATACGTTGTGTCAAGGACTCTCTTTTCCGCTTGGCGATAATTTGTATTCGACAACGGGCATATATACCGAGAATTTGACGACTGCGAATGGTTGTGACAGCATCGTCACGCTTGACCTCACGATTATTCCCGATACGCAAATTGAGGCAGAATTTATACTTGAAAATCCTTCTTGTTCATACTTGCAAGACGGTAGTTTGGTGTTGGATACTATCACGGGCGGTGTGCCACCTTTTGAGGTGTATATTGACGGGGAATTAGATGTTGACCAAGCGGTGTTTAACTTGGGCGGCGGCGATTATGCCTATCAAATTGAAGACCATTATGGCTGTACTTCGGAAGATATTTTGACGCTGGTTACGCCGATTCCATTTATTGCTGATCTTGGCCAGGATATTACAGTTGAATTGGGTGAGGTAGTGGTTTTGTCGCCGATTTTCATGCTTTTTCCCGAAAGCATCTCTTGGTCTCCTGCGGCAGAAATTAATTGCGAACCGGACTGTACGACTCCTATTTTTATTCCTGCTAATTCACTAACAGTTACGCTAAATGCCACATCTACAATGGGTTGTGTGACATCGGATTCGATTCGGATTAATGTAGAAGCGGTTAGAAAGGTCTTTATACCAAATGTCTTTTCTCCCAATGACGATGGAGCAAATGATACTTTTACTATTTTTGGTGGCATACCCGATGTGCAGGAAATAGAACTACTAAATATCTATGACCGTTGGGGCGGATTGGTATTTACACAAAGTAATTTTCTGCCAAATGATACGACTTTGGGTTGGGATGGTACGGTTGGTGGCAAAGATGTTGACGTGGGCGTGTATGTGTATGCGGCGCGGGTGAAATTTTTGGATGGAGAGGTGCTGGAATATTCGGGTGGAGTGAGTTTGGTGCGCTGATGTAGCACAAGCATCTTGCTTGTCCACCTATAATGTCCAAACTTGTCAGACATTTTCAAAATGTCTGACAAGTTTGGACATTGTGGGATAAAATAGCAAAAGCGAGAACTACTTTCGTAATTCTCGCTTTAAATTCGCCTGGTATCAGCTGTGAGAGAAGGATTCGAACCTTCACGAAGCAGTTAGCCATAACACATAATCAACTTTAGTGGTCAACCCTTTATGCTACGTTTGTCCTGTTATCTTCACCCTCGAGACAGGAGGGCATGTCTGCCGATTTCATCACCTCACAGTATTATTAATTTTGAATGGATTCATTCGCCATTCTTATTTTTTGAAGTTTGTAAAAAACAACTATTTGCTTTTGATTACATGACAAAGATAAGGGGAAAAGGTATTTTGATGCAAATTTTTTAATGATTTTATTTTATTTTTAGAAAAATGGTAATTTTATTTCCATTTTTTTGATAAAATTTTATTTGCTAAAATAAATTGGGTAGTTATTTTGAGAATATGATAATAGTCGTTTGCTTCGGATTTTTATTCAAAAGTCATCACTGAATTGGCAACTTTATCATGTATCGCTTGTCCATACTTATTGGAATGAATCGTCAGCAGCGACACCCAACCCAACAAAGCTTTTGCTAAGTATCTGAGCAATGAATAGACGATATTGATATTTTTCGGAGTATCTTCATCAATGTATTTAGTATAATTTCTAACTCGTAAGCCCATGATTCTCTGCCCGATAGTCCTGTCAACAGCAATCATGACGGGTTCATACAACCAAATCAAAGCGAAAGCAATACCACGAACCAAGCCCGACTGGATATTGAGTGCATTCAGAATAGTGGCTGCAATCATCATCAAAACGATAATAACTATACCATCTGCCAGCATAGATTTGATTCTTACGAGCAAACTTGGGCGGTTAAACATGATTTCTTCCTGTTCGATTTGGTCTAATACGATATTAGTTTCTTGGTTATCCATATTTTTTTGAATTTTAGAATGTTGAGAAAGTATGCTTTTGCAATTACTTTCTAAAGGTATGAAAAATATGGATATGAAGGTGGTTTTATGGGAGAATTTGCATTTTGTTTTTTTCTTATATCTAACGGTCACATGTATGCGACGTAACTGCGCCTAGCAGTTATGTCCGAACGTCCTCGCATACCCGTCGTTGCCAGCTTTTGCTGGCAATGAACGGGTATGCATTGTTCTGCCTTCGGCTTCTATTTTCTAATTCAATTTATTCATTTAGTCTATTTCTGATTTCGTCTCGTTCAACTTGATTGAAAAAATTATATACTATTCTGCTGACAATGCAAACGCCATTATTGACCCTGATGGATTTTCCGTAGTCCCTCCAACTGAAAGAGCAAGATATTGTTTTCCATCTATAGCATAAGAACAAACATTAGCATTATTAGCAGCAGGCAGAGTAGTTTCCCAAATCAAATCACCTGTCATTTTATCAAATGCCCATAATTTTTTATCTGCTGCCCCACTTATAAACACCAAACCACCAGCCGTTACCATTGGTCCTGACCGACCTAACAGACCTGTAGGAGGTGCACCTGCTTCTTGTAACTTTTCATCATTGCCGAGTGGTATTTGCCACTCATATTCACCAGTCGAAAGGTTTAAAGCATTTAATGTTGCCCACGGAGGTTTTAAGGCGGGGTTGCCACTTGGGTCACTCCATGTTCTATAAGGGGTAATATTCATATATCTTTCGGGTTCATTTTCGCTTTCTGTGACTTGTGGTACTTCTATTTTAGCGTCTTTTTTATTATAAATAAAAGCCATGATTCCGTTAATTTCTTGTTCGCTTAATACACTTTGATAGCCAGGCATGATACCACTTCCCTGACGAATTTTTTGGAGGGATATTCCTTCGGCTACTCTGTCTTTTAATCCTACCAAAGAGGGATAACTTGGAGGAATACCTTGCATTTCTTGACCATGACAGGATGCACAATGTTTTTCATATGTAACTCTACCTAATTCAAACCGAGTATTGTTTTGGGCGGCAAAGTGTTGATTAGCATCTACTATAGTTTGGATTTCTGGTAAGTTATTTCCTCGGATGTAGATATAGTTGGTATTAGGGTCAAATGCTCCTCCGCCCCAATTAGCCCCGCCTCTGGTAGCTGGTATAGAAAGTGTTCCCTGCAAATCGGGTGGCGTAAACAACCCTTCAAAACGAACAGACCTGAAGGTTTTTAAAATAGCTTCATGGTCGGTGTCCGAGTAATGATTTAAGTCGTCTCCAGTCATGGATTGTCTGACAAAAGGTGCTGGCTTGAGCGGAAAAGGCTGTGTCTCATAGGCTATTTCTCCTGGTAGATTGGAAGCAGGAACTTTGCGTTCTTCAACAGGAAAAATGGGTTCACCTGTATCTCTGTCTAATACAAAAATAAACCCTTGTTTGGTTGCTTGTACCACTACGTCCATTTCTTTTCCATCCTTTTCGATAGTCACCAAATTGGGTGGACATGGTAAATCATAATCCCAAATATCATGATGTACAGTTTGAAAATGCCATTTATAAGCACCTGTAGCAGCATCTAATGCCAATACACAATTGCCGTAAAGATTGGCACCTATTCTATCTGCTCCATAAAAATCATAGCTGGGAGAACCCATAGCCAGATAAACCACCCCTCTTTCTATATCTATACTCTTTCCTGCCCAGCAGTTAACACCTCCTGCATATTTATAAGCATCAGGTGGCCAGGTTTCGTAACCCTTTTCGCCAGGATGAGGTATGGAATGAAATGTCCAAGCCAACTCTCCAGTCTTTACATGGTAGGCACGGATGTAGCCAGGAGGTGAACCATAAAAATCTGGTAGTCGTGAACCAATAATGATTAGGTCTTTATAAATTCTGCCTGGAGTTGTTAGGGTGACCGAAATTTTTTCTGGGTCATCACGTACGCCTTCATTCAGATTTACTTTTCCATTTTCACCAAAAGAGGAAATTATTTTGCCCGTCTTAGCATTAATTGCTATGAGAGAAGTTCCAGCAGAATATAAAATCCGTTTATCATTTCCATTCTCCCAATAAGTAACTCCTCTGCTTGCTGCACTTGCTTCGCCTTCATCCAAAGCCATAAAAGACCAAATTTTTTCGCCCGTGTTAGCATTAATGGCAAATACAGTTTGTTTACCAGAGTTGGCATACATCACCCCATCAATTATAATAGGATTGCTTTGGCTTGAAACTGGTTTTTCTCCTTGAGGCAAATCATCCATTTGGAAAGTCCACGCAGGTTCTAATTGGCTTACATTGGAAGTATTGATTTGGTCTAAGGGAGAATAACTACTACTTTTTGCATCGGCTTTATAGGTCGTCCAAGTATTGGAGTTTGTAGTAATTTCCTCCTTGCAACTTGCAAAAAGTAAAATAAATAATAAGCTAATGAACTTTAATCTATTATAATACTACTAACCTCTTAAAATCCTTATATGAATTACGCTGAAAGTTAGTGTATTGTAAAAATGGCGAAACTTTGTATTATTGATAAAAATTTACAGACAATCAACAAACAAGTTTCGCCGTGTCAAAGATAATTGAAA
>CALHBW010000059.1 GCA_937930625.1 uncultured Saprospiraceae bacterium
CATGTCCGGCTTATTATTTCAGACAGGTTATCTGACCATCAAACGTATAGAACATCAAGGACGTTTAGCAAGCTACTTCTTGGGTTATCCCAACATGGAAGTTTATAGAGCATTGATACACAATTTATTAGAAGCATTTACCTATAAAGTACATTCAATCGTAAACAGTGCTGTCCTCAGAATACAACGCGCACTTGAACAGGGCGATGTCAAACTTTTTATCAAGCAATTAGAAATTCTGTTCGCCGATATTTCCTACCATTTACACCCCAAGAAAAACAAATCGGAAGAAGCTGAATTTAAGAGGTGGGAAGGTTATTTTCAAACGATAATTTACCTCATTACTTCTTTTATTGGCTTATTCGTCGAATCCGAAATTACCAAACACAAAGGAAGATTAGACCTGACGGTTGAGACCGAAAAATTTCTATATTTGATGGAATTTAAACTGGACGAACCTACCGAAAATGCCATCGAACAAATTAAAAACAGGGAATATCTGACATCTTATGCCAATTCGACCAAAACCATTTATCTCGTCGGGATTGGTTTTTCAAAAACGGAGCGCAATGTAGCGGCTTGGGAAGCCGAAATTTGGGAACGATAATGCCACAATTTATTTCTACTATCATGCAAATCTCTATTGTCATTCCCGTCTATAATGAATCTGAAGGTATCGACGAATTATATCGTCGAACTACCTCTGCAATGGCTTCATTTTCAGATAGTTTTGAGATTGTCTGTGTGGATGATGGCAGCCGCGATACCAGCCTTTCCCAGCTCATTGAGTACCATAAAAAAGACCCACGATTTAAGGTCATTTCGCTATCGCGCAACTTTGGACATCAGTCGGCAGTACTCGCAGGATTGAGTGTAGCAAAGGGCGATTATATTGGCGTGATGGATGGCGATTTACAAGACCCACCGGAGATTTTTGAACGCTTTTATAATAAAATGAATGAGGGCTACGATGTCGTATATGCCGTCCGAAAAAATCGCAAGGAGGGCGTGGTGAAGAAATTTGCCTATTGGTTGTATTACCGCTTATTAGCTCAGGTATCGGACACGAATATTCCATTAGATAGCGGTGATTTTTGTATGATGTCGCGGCGGGTATTGGATAGAATGTTGACGATGCAAGAGCAAAGTCTCTATTTGCGTGGCATACGTGCGTGGGTCGGCTATCCACAAACAGGTGTGGAATACGAACGTGCCGAACGATTCGCCGGAGAACCCAAATACGATTTCAAACAACTCTTTCAATTGGCTTATAATGGGATGTTTAGTTTTAGTAGTTTGCCGGTGCGGGTAATGCGTCGATTGGGTTATGCTACACTGATATTCACGTTTTTATACTTTTTAAAAATTCTTATTTCATATTTTTTGTATAATAATGCCCCGCAAGGTTTTACGACCCTTGCCCTCGCGATTTTCTTCTTTAGTGGTGTGCAATTGATTTCGATTGGTGTATTGGGCGAGTACGTATATCGCACCTATAATGAGTCGCGCGAACGTCCGCTTTTTATCATCAAAGACAAGTATCTCAATGAGTGAATTGTGTGATTTTTGATTTAGTGACTTTTGATTGTTATTAATTCGCATTCCTATAGCAGATCTCGTCTCAAAACTCGCCTTGCATTTTGAAAATGCAAGGCGAGTTTTGAGGTAAAAAAATCACTAAATCAAAAATCAAAAATCAAAAATGATTCCTTGCATATATACGAATACATACAAGCTAAAAATCTCTTCTTCATTACCGGGCGCGGCAGGTCGGGGACATGGCTGTTGCAATCTATCCTCGATACACATCCCGAAATTTGTGTAACACCCGAAGCCCTTTTTATTATTCATTTGTATGGAAAATATACGAACACAAAAAAATGGACTACCGAACGAAAAGCCGCTTTTATACGCGACCTTTTTTCAGAAGAAAAACTAATAGATTGGTGGCAAAGTACGCCCGAAGCTATTCACGATTTACTGGAAAAATATCCACCCGAAAGTCGTTTTTCAGAATTATGTAAAGCGATTTATTACGAATACGCACAGCGAAGTGACAAACAAAACGCCCGTTTATTAGGCGATAAAAACCCTGAATACAGCTTGTATATTAAACGACTGGCGCAGCTTTATCCCGAATCAAAATTTGTACATCTGGTGCGCGACCCGCGTGCGAATATGTTGTCTTATCAAAACGTGGATTTTGATGTGAATGACGTAGCGGCACTCGCGCATCGTTGGAAAAAGTATAATGAACACATCTTAGATTGGCAACGCGAATTGCCGGATAGAATTTTGGTGATTCATTATGAGGATTTGCTCACCGATACGCAAGCGACATTGGAACAAATTTGTGCATTTTTGGGTGTAGATTTTATGCCACGTTTGTTGGAGTTTTACAAGCACTCGAAAAATGTATTTGAGTGGAATAACAAAATCACCGAACCCATTGACCCGAAAAAAGCCGACGCATGGATAGGCAAAATTAAACCCGAAGGTGAAGCCTGCATTTTCAAAATCGTGGGAAAAACTGCTGCCGACTTTGGCTATACGACCACATTAAAACCGACATTAACCATAAAAAATCGCTTCGGATTATTCTTCGGTCAATTGACTTTTTTTCTCGAAAAATTATTATTCAAATTGCCGCTAAAATGGCGTTCTGCCATCCTTCGTGCGTATAGACGCAGGTCGAAGGTCTTGTGATGTTGTTTTTTTATATAAATATTTGTACATTAGCGTATTATTTTGCCGGATAAACGGTTTTAACCAACACGAAACGGAATCTACCTATCTTTTTCACCTTTCTTTCATTTATTTTTTATTCAAAAATTGAATAACTATGCGATTTTTATACACACTTTTTTTGGCATTTTTATGCCTCAATTGCTCATTTGCTCAATGTCCACCGTCTGGGGCTTTTTTTACTTCACAGACACAAATTGATAATTTTGCCACCGAATATCCGAACTGTACCGACATAAGCGATGGTTTATTCATTGTGTCGTATTACGAAACCATTTCAAATTTAGAGGGATTGAGTCAACTCACATCGGTCAGTGGCTATGTACTTATTCAAAGTACTGATTTGCTCGACCTTTCAGGCTTGGAAAATATCATGGGTAGTGTAGATTTTATTGAACTTGACTACAACACTAGTTTGACGAATCTTGATGCATTATCAGGCATTCAATCATTAACGGACTACATTCATCTACTTGATAATCATTCATTAAATGATATTAGTGGGTTGGATAATATAGAACTTGGCGATTCAACGTGGTTAAGGATTGAGAGAAATCCGGAGTTGTCAACTTGTAGTCTAAACAACATCTGTAACCACCTTCTGTCTGCAGCAAATTCTAGTCTTGCATCAATCGCCGACAATGCTCCCGGATGTAACACTTACGAGGAAATTGTATATAATTGTTCGCAATTAGCCCGCATCAAAAACCTTTCTTTTTACGATGTTAACCAAAACCAAATACACGATGCAGATGAACCATACTACTCCGACGTTTCGGTGATGCTGACACCGGGAGATATTGAGATGTTTGGTAGCCCGACGACACAGTATTTGGAACCGGGCAACTACACCGCTACTTACAACGAAGCAGATAACGAAAATTGGGTGCTGACTACCGACTCTACCTCTTACTTTTTGTCTGTTGGAGCTGCCCAAGAAGTGGATTTCGCTTTTGGCGTATATCCTTCGCAGTTGGTATCGCGTCTGACAAGTTTTATCACTTCGCCCCCCGCAAGGTGCAATGAGGGTGTTATTTTCGATATTAGCACACGAAATACCGGAACGACCACCGCAAGCGGAACAATGTGGTTAGAAGTAGATGAAAATGTGACCCAAACTAATTTCCTCACCCCGCCGGACGAAATTACAACAACATCGCCCGTGTATTACGGTTGGTATTTTACGGATTTGTATCCGGGAGAAACCTTTACGATAGAGGCAGAATTGGGGATTCCCGGACCGCCTGATTTTCCTGTGGGCGGTTTTCTGAATTTCGTCTCTTTTGGTGATTATAATGATGCAAATGGAGCGCACTCTTCTGAAGCATTCAGATACGACGCCGAAGTTCGTTGCTCCTTCGACCCGAATGATAAATTGGTCAGCCCCACTCGATTTCACAATGAAGTCTTGCTTGATGAAGACCTCATTTATACCATTCGCTTTCAGAATACGGGCAATGATGTCGCTTATGATGTAACGATACTCGACACATTGGATGCAAATTTGGATTGGTCAACATTCAGAGTTTTGGGTAGCAGTCATAGCGAGGTTTTGAGTACAAGTCTTAACGATGAAGGGGTGATTACCTTTGATTTTACAGACATCTTCTTACCCGATTCCACTTCTAATTTGGAGGGCAGCAACGGTCATCTTACGTATATGATACGCGCACTTGAGGGCATTGATGAAAACACCGTCATTCGTAATTCTGCGGGGATTTATTTTGACCAAAATCCGCCTGTAATTACCAATACGACATTGAGCGTGATGGTCAGTATGTTGACTTCCACGACGACGCCCGACGACCTTTTCCCCGACCTCGCTATCCTCCCCAACCCAAATACAGGCACTTTCCAAGTAGAAAATATCCCACGCGGCACCTACAATTTGCTCAATACAAAAGGGCAAATCATTCAAAGCGGACAAGTGGAAAGCGGTACTTTGATTGATATTTCAGCCTCAGCGCAAGGTGTTTATTTTATTCAAATGATGATAGATGAACAAATGGTGACGCGGCGGTTAATTAAGTTGTGATTGTTTCACCTTTTTAAAAATAAAATATAATGAGACTGTTTTTTACGTTTTTATGTGTGTTTTTGAGTATCGGATATTCATTTTCACAGAGTTGTTTACCTAACGGCATCACCCTTACAACACAAGGACAAATTGATAGCTTTGCCATTAACTATCCCGGATGTACAGAGATTTTAGGAAATCTTTATACCGAAGAGGAATCCCCCGGAGCTATTACTAACTTCAATGGCTTATCACCAATCACCAAAATTGATGGTGCTCTACTAATTTACGATAATGAGGCTTTGACAAACTTATCAGGTTTAGACAATCTTACATCTGCCGGATCAGTAGATATTGTAACTAATCCCTCATTGATGAATTTACAGGGGCTAAATAATTTAACGACTCTAACGCAAGGACGACTTTATTTGGCAGGCAACTACAATCTTATTGATGTCCTTGATTTAGAGAAATTGGAGTCTATTTCGGGATCATTGCGATTAGATGGAAACACCTCTTTAGCATCCTTAAATGGACTTGAAAATCTTAATCATATAGGTGGATGGTTGAACATTGTCTTCGGTAATGATTCATTAAAAAGTCTCAAACCACTAAGTAACGTAGAGGCTTTTTATAGCACCGTATATGTTTTGGGAAATGCTAGTCTAACTACTTGCGATATTCCTGCTCTATGCACAAAAATTGCCAATAACGACGGCTCAATAGTTGATGTTTATGGGAATGGTCTGGGGTGTAATACTCCACTTGAAGTACTGGCTGATTGTGCTGATTTGGGTAAAATTTTAAACACTGTATTCTATGACATTAACCAGAATAAAATACAAGATAATGATGAACCAAACTATACAGATGCGAGAGTTCATGTGGAGCCTAATAATGTCGATTATTTGAGTAATAAAATTATTTATCTCCAACCCGGAGATTATACCATGACCTATATTGAGGCGGATAATCCTGATTGGGAGTTGACTACGGATTCCATTTCTTACAGTTTTTCGCTCGAAGAAAGTGGATGCAGCAACGTATTTTATGGACTGTATCCTAATGTGCAAAACTCCGATATTCAAACCTTCATCACCTCAACTTATGTTAGGTGTCATCAATGGGTTACCTTTAGTGTAACTACCAAAAATATAGGGACAACAATAGCAAGCGGCACTACATGGTTTCAGATGGACACAGTAATCACAGACTATTCTTTTATTGATGAGCCGGATGTAGTTAACAACTATGTAGAACCTGTTGTATATGGTTGGAATTTCACAAACTTATATCCATCTCAATCCATTACCCGGCAAATAAGCGTGGAAATACCCGGTCCACCGAATTTTGCGGTTGGTGATTTCTTGCACTTCTTTTCTGTGGCAGGATATAATGATGTCAACGATACACATTCCTCACAAGGATTTAACTATGAACCCGAAGTCTTCTGCTCCTACGACCCCAACGACAAACTCGTCAACCCGAGCCGCCCTTACGACGAAGTCCTATTTGGCGAGGATTTTATCTACACCATCCGCTTTCAAAATACCGGTAATGATGTCGCTTACGATGTAACAATACGAGACACCTTAGATACGAATCTGGATTGGGAAACATTCAGGGTTTTAGGCAGTAGCCATAGCGAAGTCTTGAATACAAGCCTTGACAATGAAGGCATACTTACCTTCGATTTTCCCAATATCTTTCTCCCTGATTCCACTTCTAATTTGGAAGGCAGCAATGGACACGTCACGTATATGATAAGCGCATTGGATGGACTTGCTGAAAATACGATTATAAATAATTCAGCCGGAATTTATTTTGACCAAAATCCACCTATTATCACGAATACGACAGAAAGTGTGATGGTTAGTATGTTGACTTCTACGACCACGCCTGAAGACCTATTCCCTGACCTCACCATCCTCCCCAATCCAAACACAGGCACATTCCAAGTAGAAGGCATCCCACGCGGCACATACAATTTACTCAATACAAAAGGACAAATCATTCAAAGCGGGCAAGTGGAAAGCGGTACTTTGATTGATATTTCAGCCTCAGCGCAAGGTGTTTATTTTATTCAAATGATGATAGATGAACAAATGGTGACGCGGCGGGTGGTGAAGTTGTGATTTTTAATGGATTTTATTTTCTTGAAAAAAAATAAGCAGACAGTTTCAGACTGTCTGCTTATGATTGTTTCACCTTTTTAAAAATGAACACAATGAGATTGCTTTTTACGTTTTTATTCGCGCTTTTGAGTGCAGTATGTGCATTTGGACAACTCGGTTGTACTGAGCCATGTGCTATCAATTATAATCCTGATGCTACTGTAGATGATGGTTCATGCGAATTGCCCGAAGAGCCTGATGTGGAATGTTGGCAAACCGCCACTTTCAATGACCTAAGCTGTTTGTGGGATGTTGTGGGTGAACTACCTGTAATAGATGATTCTTGTCAATACACGGATGATTCTTTCGACGCCGCAACTTGCATAGTAGTCAATACACCGAACTGTCCTCCCGGAACGCTACTAGATGCCGAAAACTGTCAATGTGTAACCGAGGAGATTGAAGGCTGTACCAACCCATGTGCTGTCAATTATGACCCTAATGCTAATGTAGATGATGGCTCGTGTATCCTTCCTGAAGAACCTGTTAATTTGGAATGTTATGAAGTTGTAACTTTCAACAACTCTACTTGTACATGGGATATCATAAGCGATGTAATTGGAACACCCATTGTCGAATGTTGGCAAACTGCCACCTTCAACGGTGACCCCGCAGTTTGTGCTTGGGAGGTCATGGGCGAGATGCCCGAAATAGATGACAACTGTGAGTTTACGAATGATTCTTTCGATGAAGAGACTTGCATGACAGTACATATACCGAATTGTCCTGATGGCACAGGCTTTGATGCTGCCAATTGCGATTGTGTAATGGGTGCTACCGGAGGCTGTACCGACCCTTGCGCGACCAATTACGACCCTGCTGCTACGATAGATGATGGCTCATGCATATTACCCGAAGAACCGACGGATTTGGAATGTTACGAAGTAGTGACGTTTAACACCGCCACTTGCCAATGGGATATAACATCTGATACAGTTGACCCGCCAACAGGTCTCGAATGTTGGCAAGTAGCGGTTTTCAACGGTGACCCGGCGGTATGCGATTGGGAGGTGTTTGGCGAAATGTCCGAACAACCCACTGTTGCGTGTTGGGAAACCACAAGCTTTAATATTACAACTTGCCAATGGGACATAACTTTTATAGGTATCGAAGCACCTGTCATGGAATGTTGGCAAACATCCGTATTCGATAATGCAACGTGTGAATTTGCCATCATCGGCGAAATGCCAGAAATAGATGACAACTGCGATTTGACGGACGATTCTTTTGATGATGCCACTTGTACAACGGTGCATATACCGAATTGCCCTGATGGCACAGGCTTCGATGCTGCCAATTGCGACTGTGTGGTTGGTGCTATCGGAGGCTGCACTGAACCCTGCGCTATCAATTACGACCCTGATGCAGATGTAGATAATGGTTTGTGCGAATTACCCGAATTTACATATCAGATAGAATGTTATGAAACTGCCATCTTCAATACTACAACTTGCGAGTGGGAAGTTGTGGGTCTGCAACCCGAAGAACCTAATGTAGAATGTTGGGAAATTGCTTTCTTTATTGATGCAATATGCCAATGGACAGTATCAGGTGAGCAGCCCGAAGAGCCGGATACAGAATGTTATGAAACTGCTATTTTTAATGATACTTCGGGAGTCTGTGCTTGGGAAGTACAAAGCAATGAGCCTGTCAGCCCACCCAGTACTGAATGTTATGAAACATGGATATTTGACGACGTAACATGTGAGTTTATTATTATAGGCGAAATGCCCGAAGTAGATGACGGTTGCGATTTAACAGATGATTCTTTTGACGATACAATTTGTGAGGTCATAAATGAACCGAACTGTCCCACCAGTCTGGTCTTCGATGCCGAAAACTGCGAATGTGTCGTCTATGGAGGCATTCAAAATTTTACCTTTTATGATGAAAATCAAAATCAAATACAGGATAATGGCGAGCCATTTATGTCTATTCCTTTGATACTCAATTCAAATGACCTTAGTATTTTTACCAATAATGAAAATTTATACATACTTGAACCTGGCAACTACACTGTAAGCATAGATACAGGCACAGAATGGATGCTCACAACGGACTCGACCTCATACTCTATTACCGTTAATGTAAATGATACTATTCCTGTCCATTTCGGGTTATATCCGAGTGCGCTAAATTCGGATGTACAAACTACTGTTTACGCGCTCTGGCCCCGATGTAATGAGTTGTACACCATTGATGTAAACACAAAAAATATAGGTACAACTTTAGCAAGCGGTACAACGTGGTTTCAAATGGACACAGCAATCGTCGATTTTACTTTTATTCATCAGCCGGATGTCGTGGATAATAACACTTTCCCGACCAGTTACGGCTGGAATTTTACCAATTTGTATCCCTCCGAAACGGCGACATGGCAAGTAGAAATACTTGTACCCGGACCGCCCGATTTTGCAGTTGGTGATTTCTTGTTGCTTGAATCTTTGACCGAATACACCGATGCCAACGGAGCGCATATAGAACAAGGCGTCACCTGCGGCGGCGAAGTCCGCTGCTCCTACGACCCCAATGACAAACTTGTCAACCCCAGCCGCCCTTACGACGAAGTCCTATTTGGCGAAGATTTTATCTACACCATCCGCTTCCAAAATACCGGTAATGATGTCGCTTATAATGTAACAATACTCGACACCTTAGATACGAATTTGGATTCGGAAACATTCAGAGTTTTAGGCAGCAGTCATAGCGAAGTCTTGAATACAAGTCTTGACAATGAAGGCATACTTACTTTCGATTTTCCTAATATCTTCCTACCCGATTCCACTTCTAATTTGGAGGGTAGTAATGGTCATGTCACATATATGATAAGCGCATTGGATGGGCTTGCTGAAAATACAGTTATAAATAATTCTGCCGGAATTTATTTCGACCAAAATCCGCCTATTATTACGAATACGACAGAAAGTGTGATGGTGAGTATGTTGACTATGCCGATTGAATGTGCTGAGGATGAATTAGAAGTTGAAGTTATCATTAGTACAGATAATTTTGGCAGTGAAACATCATGGGAAATTATTGATAGCCTGAGTGGAGAAGTCTATCAAAGGGTAATTATAGGAACTTACGCTAATTTCTTAGATACAACTTACATCCACAACTTTTGTATACCACAAAGTTCGTGTGCTACATTCAATATTAAAGATGACTATGGAGATGGAATATGTTGTGCTTATGGGGAAGGTAGCTATCAAATCATTTTAGAGAGTGATACAGTTGCTATCGGTGGCAATTTTGAAGAAATAGAATCTATCACCGTTCATTGTGATTCTACACTTATTTCCATAGAGTCTCCTTCATTATTTTCAGACTTAATCATATCTCCTAACCCAAATACAGGCACTTTCCAAGTAGAAAATATCCCACGCGGCACATACAATTTACTCAATACAAAAGGACAAATCATTCAAAGCGGACAAGTGGAAAACGGTACTTTGATTGATATTTCGGAGGCAGCACAAGGTGTTTATTTTATTCAAATGATGATAGATGAACAGATGGTAACGCGGCGGGTGGTCAAGTTGTAATCGTAACACAGACATTCCTGTCTGTACGGTATAAAAATATCCACATTACATTTACCCAAAAACAAAAATAGCAGATACCAAAACTATCTGCTGTTTTTATTGTATATCCGAGCGATGATTTTTTCGTTATCTTTGTATTTCATTTAATGTGATTATAAATTTTCAACTCAAAAAACGACAAGTTCTTCTAGACCATAAAAGTAGTTGACATTTTTGGAATTTGATTTTGAAATTTAAAAAAATAATTTAGACCTCCGTTTACTAAACTTCAAAGAGTCTATTGATCATACTACTATACATGAGGTAAAAAATCAAAAAGCAACCGTCATACTGAATTTATTTCAGTATCTCCCGAACGACGGAGAACCCATGCTGTACAAAACGTATAACTTGTTGTTTTTGAGTGAAATATATTTTTTTAGT
>CALHBW010000060.1 GCA_937930625.1 uncultured Saprospiraceae bacterium
GGATTTATTGAATAATATTTTAGAAACGGATGAAACGAATAATGGCTTGGTCAGCGATAATTTGGTGGATGTGAACATTCCTGAGCTTCCATTAAACACACTCACTCCCAATATTTTACAAAACGACATTCCGCTTTATTACCGCGTAGAAATTGCTGATTCTCTATACAATGAAACGCTTAAAATTGAATTAGAAGGAGATTCGATAAATGGCTCGAATGAATTGTATATCAGCTTCGCAGCTACACCTTCCCGTGTGGAATACGAACACGCAGAACTGACACCATTTCTAGGTAATCAGGAATTGATTGTCCCTAATTTGAGTTCGGGAACTTACTATCTGATGGTACACGGTCTGACCACCGCAGCAGCACAGCAGGATATTTCTCTGTTTGCTTCTATCTTAGAATTTGGTATTCGCTCTGTCGATGCCAACGTAGGTGGCAACAATGGCAGAGTCAGCGTCCGCATTGAAGGTGCGCGATTTGAGGAAGATATGGCGGTGATTCTGGACAATGGCAGTGCGGGAATTTACATAGCAAGTGCAGTCTATTACATTGACCCGACTACGATTTATGCAACCTTTGATTTGACAGGCGCAAATGTGGGCATATATGATGTAGAAGTTCGCAGAGATGATGGTGTTACTGCTGTCCTTGAAGATGGCTTTGAAATCATCGAAGGCAGTCCGCCCAGCTTGGTCATCAGTATCGACCATCCACCCAATACGCGGCTCAATCGCATCGTCCCCATGACCTTACATGTGGTCAATGACGGACTTACAGACGTACCCGTGCGCGAGATATACGCCATTAGTACGCAAGGCGCACCATTGGGCAGAACCGTCACCGAGTTGGAAGAAGGACGCGCCGACATCCCCATTGACCTCCATATTCCCGGTGAACCGCTTGATGTGATTCGTCCGGGTGGGACGGTTTCGGTTACTTTTTATACTGTCTCTGATTCGCCGATGAGGTTTCAATTGGTGGATGTAAATTAGCCTTAATTTTGAATTTTGAATGAATGAATTTTGAATGTTCTAATTCACTGATTGTCAATATTCATTTTTTTTAAAACAGTACTGCAAAGAACACTTTTATTTTATTAAAAAAAACTAAGCCATGAAATATATATCGTTAGTCATATTAAGTTTTTTATTTGTGTTTGTTTCTTGTAATAAAGAGCAGGAACAAATTAAGCTCTTGGAAGTGGAAGAGATAAAGACCCGGATTTCAAATGAAATCAAACAAACAAAAGAAGCATTTGACTGGAAAAGTGCAGATAATTTAATGATTTACAGCACATTGCTCCATAGAGATTCTATTGCCTTGATTGGTTATATTCCGGAAGGTAAAACGGAAGATGATTTTAAATTTAATAAAATGAATATCAGAGAAGATGAGTGGGTAGTAGCTAAAATTGCTTTGCAAGATAAAATCATAAATGCAGCCAATCAACTGGGAAATTATGATGAATCCTATTTAATTCCTCCTGAACCCGAAGACCGTAGGCTACCTTATTTTTATGCAAAGATATTTGATTTAGATCTGATTGACGAACTTAGAAAAGACCCAAGAGTTCGATATATAGAACCTCCATCGGGTGGCTTTTTTGTATTAAATCCTATTTTTAATGCAGGCTGTGGGCCTGATGGTGCAGTAAGACATTGCGATAGAATTTTTGTAGGAAACAATGGCGACTATTACTCGTGGCACTTTGCACACGAAGCGCATAGAATCAACCAAGCATGGCAAGCCAGTCAAAATAAAGGAGCAGGAAAAAAAGTTGCAGTATTTGATACAGGGCTTTCCCAAAATTTTATAGATAATTATTTTTCAGGTGAATCTGGCGGAAGAATATTGGGTCTTAATAATAATTTTGCTTTCAATAATAGCCCTCTAAATGGTGGAGACTACCTAGACAGGTGTAGCCACGGGACCAATATTTCGGGTATCATTGCAGGTCCGAAGACTAATAATGGCGGACCTTTTGGCATTGCATACAAGGCAAATTTATATATGTATAGATCTTTGGATGATGTCTTGATTGGAACGGATGATTTGGGAGATATTCTATCAGCAGGTATCACAGGTATCGGTTGGAATAGTGATGACGAAATTGAAGGTGTAAAGCGATCTTTAATGGATGCCGTAGATAATGGAATCAATGTTATAAATATGTCCATTGGGTCACATTTCATCAGCAATTTAGTAGATGATGCCTTACGTGCAGCTCACGATGCCGATATTATAATGTTCGCTGCTGCCGGTACGTATCAAGCCAATGCAGTAGCTGATTTGATACAAAACTCTTTACCCGTTGTTTATCCTGCAAATTCGGATTTCACACTGGGAGTAACAGGCTTGCGAGAAAGCGGGCAGACTTGTTATGAATGTGGAGACGGACCCGAAGTTGACTTTGTTGTACATATGCAAAAGGGAGACGGCGGAAGAGCAGTAACTTACGGCATTGGAGATACCCAAGATGATAATGGCAATTATTCAGACGAAGACGGGTTTCTCGATGATAATTTCGGTGGCTCATCTGCTGCAACCGCTACTATGTCAGGGATTGCCACTTTATTGTGGAGTGAATATCCTGACTGGACACGAGAACAAGTTGTCAATCAGTTAATTATGTCTGGAAGTAACTACCCAAACAAAAGCAACTCACACGGATGGGGAACAGTTAATGCTTATGAAGCCCTAACCGAAAATTTAGCTAATCCCAACCCACCAAACCAACTTTTAATAGACAAAATAACAATGCCCAATCTACCGGATGAGGTATTGGATTTTGATGACGATTGGATGGTTACTATCAATGGAGAACCTATATTCTTGCATAGAATAAATGATGGTGCTAGTGGCGTTCCTTCCATGTTTGCATTTGATGAAAACGATTGCGGGAATCTTATTTGGGATTTACCCAATACAAACACCTTAGATATAGAAATCTGGGTTGAAGGCAATACCTCAAAGGACTGCAAGTTCAACGATGAAACTTTCACCGAACCGGACTACGACCGCCATACAGAAACTATTACGTTAAATGCAAATTCAAACGAAGGCAGTTTCCCTGTAAATTATAATTCAACTGAACACCCCGGAGTTGAATATTCATTTGAGTTCCATTACACAAGATATAATAACCAATCAGTACCAGATGCGCACCCCTACCAGCCGATTGCCAGTGATTACTGTGAAGGTCCGGCAGTTCTTTTTTATGAAGAAAATAATGCAGTCGATTTTCGATACATTGCTTCCGCCATGCCCGGCACTGATGTGTTTTTCAATTTTAGTGGAATTTATACCGATTTGAACGACGTAACACGTTCTATCAAATTAAGAAACGTTGAGGAAGGCAGTGTATTTGTACTTTACGATGATGATAGCAGTGCCGCCACCTCTCAATTATTTGAAATACACGAGGCAGATTGGGTGGAAATAAGAGCCAAAAGATTTATTGCAGAAAAAACTATCGGAACACTCGAAAATAGTTTTGAAGATGATGATGTGAGAGTTATTTTTCATAGAAATAATAATTTGGATGGAAAAGTTTCTCTATACCAATCACTGGATAAACCTATCGGTCCGACCATAGACTTTTATGATGATGAAAACGCAGAAGGAAGTTTACAATGTTCTATTGAAATACAGGACGGTTCTTCTGTTGATTTTACAGAATACACCGTCTGTGATAATGATGAGGCAAAATCAGCCGTTCTGTACGACATTCCGGCAGGTATGACCATTTCGCTATTCGACAGAACAGAAGACGACAATCCCTTCAACGATGATTGGATACAAATTTATGCAAAAAATAGTTTTAAGGAAATTACCATAAATACATTTGAAGTCGTCAATGGTGAAAATCCTTATGAAGACGACAACATAATTATCAATTACAACATTCAAGATGGAAAATTAAATGACAAAGTTTCTTGGGTAAAAGTAGATGTAAACTGTGTTGAGACTCCACTACAAGTACAAATCAACCAAACACAAACACTAGACTGTTTTGAGTTCAGCTTTGCTGCACTCGAAGCAAACATAACAGGCGGAACACCACCTTTTATCTATGAATGGACAAAAGTTTCTACCAATAGTGTTGTCGGAGACGAATCATCAATTTCCAATCTTTCATCAGGAGAATATATCGTCAAGGTGGAAGGCAGTAGAGGTTGCCCGGCTGTTTTTGAAAGATTCACCGTTGAGTTTAGTGGTATCGGCGATTTGGACGAAACCATCACAAATGCTTCCTGCGGTGAATCTGACGGCAGAATCAGCCTGACTCCCGAGGGCAATTCCCCATACTCCTATCAATGGAGTCATCAAGCCAATAACCCTACTTCCTCGGCAACTAATCTATCCATAGGTTCATACACCGTAACCGTCACAGATGCTGCGGGCTGCGCCAAAGTAGAGACCTTTGAGATAGAAGAAGACATTAATTTCAGAGCAAGTGTTCGAGGGAAAAATACGACCTCTTGCAATGTCAACGACGGCTGGGCAGAAGTCCGGCTCACAGGGTTGGAAGGAGAACCGCTGATTTCATGGAGTACAGGAGCAAGCACAGCAAGAATAGAAGGACTCGCACCCGGCACTTATACCGTTGATGTACTTGACCAAGAAAGTAATTGCAGCATACAAAAAAGCATTACCATTCGACAACCCTCTGTAAATATCACCGGAGGCGGCAGGAGAGTCTATCCACCCGGCACTATTCCTTCTGCCACCCTAACTGCCTCTATATCATGTAGTACTTGTACGTATATATGGTCAACAGGCGAAATGGGGAGAAGGATCACCGTCTCCGAATCGGGAACATACTCTGTAACAGCAGATGACGGCAACGGATGTATCTATCGAGACTCTCAATCCGTAACCTTCGTCGAAATACCCCCCAATGAAGGAGGAAATCCTGACGATGGTAACACGCCTCCCGGCAATTGCGAAACCTGCCCCGGCGGTGGCGGAGACGGAAATTGCAGTTTTTGGCAAAACATCATTAAGACCCTCTTAGGACTCAATGGTTGTCCTCCCGAATGGCGTTTCCCCGTCCTACACGCCTTCGACCCCAATGATATCGCCGGAAATATCGGCTACGAAGAAGATAGATGGGTATCCGTAAATGAGCGATTGGGCTACGTCATTCGCTTTGAAAATGACCCCGAATTTGCTACCGGGCCGGCGCAGACCGTTACCATCCGCCACCCTCTCGACCCCAATATTAATCCTTACACCCTTCGATTGAGCGATTTCGGATTTGGCAGTTTCAATTTCTCCGTTCCGCCGAATAGCATCACTTATAACGGGCGATTGGATGTCACCGATTCTTTAGGCGTATTGGTAGATGTTATCGCAGGTATTGACGTGCAGAATAATGAGGCATTTTGGATTCTAAAATCCATTGACCCCACCACCGGACAAACACCTATTGATGCCTCTTTGGGCTTTTTAGAAGTTACGGATACTACCATCACTCGTTTCAATGACAGTATTCCCAAACCGAGTGAAGGCTTCGTTTCTTTCTCAATTATGCCAGATAATCAATCCATCACAGGCGATACCGTAATGGCACAGGCATCTATTATTTTTGACCAAAATGCACCTATCGAAACCAATATTTGGAAGAACACGATTGATGCCTTCCCGCCCATAAGCACCATGAATCCCGCAACTTATGACGGCGGACTTGCCACCCTTACATGGACGGGACAAGACGACCCCGGCGGCGTAGGCATTCAAAATTATAGTATTTATTATTCGGTAAATGGTGGCGAATTTGAACTATTAGCGAGTGA
>CALHBW010000061.1 GCA_937930625.1 uncultured Saprospiraceae bacterium
GCTTGGGCTTGAATTAACGAGAAAGCAAAACACAAACATAGTAACTTTTTCATAATATTTTAATGGTTAATGGTAAACGGTCAATGGTTAATAAATACGTTTTCGCTACGCGAAAATTAATCGTTAAAAATTAACCATTAACCGTTAACCATTATTAATTACTCATTAACCATCGTTTTCACAAAAATACCCGGATCTTCTGCGGGAGCATTTTCATTAGCATTCAGTTCATCATCCGAATATGGCATGCGCTCAGGGTAAGGTGCAGCCGGACCATCTACGAGTTCATATGATACAGCAATATCCGTATCACTTTTACGCAGTCGGCGAGCATCATTGAAGGGCATATACATCCCGAAACCTGATACATAGCGCTCCTCAATAATCTCGCGCAACAAAGCCCTATCGGTAGCGATACCATCGGCATTTTCCATGCCTCCTGACTCAAAATCTGCTAACTCATACGCCTCATAAAGGAAAGGAGAACTTTGGAAATTTGCATTGACCATTCCGCCCGTATTGAGCCATGCACGGAGGGCGTTGAGGGCGTCCAACCCGGTAGCGAGGTCTTGTGTACGTGCGCCCGCTTCTGCCAAAATCAACTGATTTTCAGCATAAGAAACCATATTTTGCGGTTCAAATTGTTCGATAATTCCAGTATTCTGTGCACCGCCTTCTTCGTCAATTGTGTAATAACCAAAACGTGCTGCTTCATCGGTTTTAGCATTATTACGACTAATACCACTTGACACATCCAAAAGTTGCATCAGATAACTATTGACCGTACCAATATCACCTGCGCGTGAGCCTTCGAGGATTTCCCAAAAGAGATTTTTATCCCCCTCCGAAATATTCGCCTCACCGCGTGGTTCATATTTCATCGAATTAGCATCTGAACTAATTCCATTTAATGCCGCCGCATATGCCGAGGTGTAATCCTTCATTTGCAAATAATAACGTGCTTTGAGTGTGTATGCTACCTCTCGCCATGCGTCTGCATTTCCATTGAAGTGAATATCCACGGAAAGCGGTCTGCCTACCGACGGCGCAAGGTCTTCAACCGCACTGTCGAGCAAGCTCTGAAGAGCATTGAGCACCGATACTTGGTCGTCGAATTTCGGGTCGTCAATCTCCAGATTATTGATTTCTGAATAAGGTACATCCCCGAAAAGCGACGCTGCCGTGCCGATAGCGTGTGCTTCTAAGACTTTGGCGATGCCTGTAAGCAGCTTATCGTCAGGAGCTTCATTGACGATATGGCGCGCATTTGTCACCACACCGATATAGATACGACTCCATGTAGAAACCGATTCTGCCGTAGAAAAGTCGTAACCGTAAATATTGGAATACAGCGAAGTGATACCGACCAATTGACCGGAATACATGCCTGCTATGCGGTTAAGGTGTCCGCCTTGTGCAACGATATTGGCAAGTTGTGCCCCCGTCAAAAACAAAGGAACATCCACCTCGTCTATCGCCAAATCATTTGGATTGTCATTGATGCCGTCCACCAAGCCCGTACACGATGCCATGAATATTAGCATCGTAAATATGATTGATTTTATATAATTTTTCATTTTTATATTTTCCGAACCGTACCGACGACTTTAGCCGTCGCGGTAAAAACGACGGCTAAAGTCGTCGGTACGGTATTTATTTTAAAAATCTACGCCGAGCGTAATTAAGAGTGATCTAGTGGCGGGGTTGGTAAAATATTCCAAACCCTGGCCTGCCCCAACACCTGTTTGGCTGATTTCTGGGTCAATACCGTCGATTCTATCCCAGTAAATCCAGTTTCGAGCTGTTACACCAACTGTAATTCCGCTTATTTTTTCATTAAATAAATTGCTGCCTAACCTGTAGCTCAACGATAATTCACGAATTTTGGTGAATGTAGCATCTGCAATAGAAAAATTGTACGCCTGATTATCCCCGAAACCGCCGCCGATACCGTGTCTGTACCAAGTCTCGTCCAAGAGGACAGGACCTGCGCCGAAGTCTTCAATATTACCGCGTACCGTTGTTCCTGCGGCAATTACATCGCCGTCGAAATTGGTCAGGTCTTGGTCAAGTGTCAAGCGGTTGGCAGTTTCCGTGGTTGTACCAAATCTACGTAATACCCACAATGAGCGCGGGGAAAATTCACCGCCCTGCGAGTGTTCTACAACAGCATTGAGCGTGAGTCCTTTCCACGAGAAATTCAAACCACCGCCTAATCGCCAATCAGGATTCGGGTCGCCAAGCACTTCTGGGCTGGATGTGAGCTGTGGGAAACCATTTTCATCCAAAATAAAATTGCCTGCATCGTCCGTTTGCGAACCTGTACCATACAATACGCCCAAAGGATGCCCCACAATTGCACGGCTACTCACGGACGCTCCCGGAGTCAAGTCAATGGTTTCTGTACCAAAAAGGTTCGTGACTTCATTTCTGTTTCGGGAGAAATTGGCAGTTACACCCAATTTCATATCGGTTGTACGATAAGCTTCCCAGTTTAAGTCCAACTCAATACCGTTATTTTTCATATCAGCAAAATTGCCGTATTGAGTGTCATATCCAAATGAGGGTGTAAGTTCCAGGCTTATCAAAATATCATCTATCACATTGCTGTAGTATGTGATACTGACACCGAGTTTATCTTTCAAAAACCTCAAATCCGTACCGATTTCCCATTCGGTTTTGATTTCGGGTCTGATATCGGGATTGCCTAAATCATCATCAATACGAAAACCGCCACCAAATAAGGCAATACTTATCGGATCGCTATATGTACTGTATCCAAATCCGGTTTCGGCGAGTGTCTCAAAACGGTGTGGCGCAGGTTCTACCCCTACTCTACCCCATGCTGCACGGATTTTTCCAAAAGAAAGGGGACCTGCATTTTCGGCAAATTGCCACGCTACATCTGCTGCCGGATAAAAGAATTGTCCCTTGACAGTAGAAGAAGCTTCTAAGTTTCCTGATACATTGAGAAAGACTTTATCAAATAAATCAAAACCCAATACCGCATAGCCACGATTTGACCTTCTGCGTGTTTTGAAATTTTCAAACTCCGAATTCTCCGCAGCCGTATTGAGCGAAGTGGTTTCTTTTCTGGCGTTCGCCAAAAAACCAGTAATTTGACCGGAATTGCGACGATAGCGGCGGTCATTGATAGACCAGCCAAGCGTTGTAGCCAAACCGATATTATCTGCCAAATCAAAAGTCCCTTTTGCAATAGCATCAAAATTAATGGCTTTTCTTCCAATAATATCCTCGGCAAAAATGCCCGGACTTCTATCACCCCCCGAACTAATCGGGAAGAAATACACACGCTTATCATCAGAAATATCTGCGCTTCCGCGCAAAATCAATTGTAACTGATTGATAGGAGTAATGGTTATTTGCGGATTGACGACATAACGATTTACATCACTCGTAGCCGTTTGTTCGTTAATCGTCCAGAGCGGATTATTGTAGGTTGGGTTGACTTGATTTCCCAGATACCTTCTGTAAGAACGATGCCTGCCTTCTACTTTTTCGCCTTCATCCCCTGTATATGTTCCGATATAATCTGTAATATCAAAGTCAGGTGGAGTCCGTAAAAATCCGAGCATCAAACCTGCTGTATTTGAGTTTTGCTGAATACGATTCGAGCCTGTCAATGTATAAGCTGCTTTTGTGCTGAGTGTGAGCCAATCAGTGAGATACATTTTATTATTAAAACGGACATTGGTGCGGTCATAATCGGAATTCTTGATGATGCCCTCTTGGTCGAGTCTTCCCAATCCAAAGTAGTATGAAGACTTTTCATTACCGCCCGAAATAGACAAGTCGTGTTGTAAAAAACCACCTGTTTGGAATATATTATCCCAATTGGAATCCACAAAAGTTGCTGTTGAATTTCTCTCATCAATCGGATAATAGACCGTTCCGTCGGCTGCAGTAAAAAACTCTCCGCTTTCATCTACCACATCCGAACCACCTGACCTGTCTGGGATGTAATCGCCCCAAGACTCTGAACTTGTTGGGCTGTACGAGCCATTTCTACCCTGTCCCCAAGTGTCTTGCATAGGTACGCGCTCGGTGATTTGGTCGAAAGAAACAGAAGCTTTGTAGGAAATTTTCGGTTTGCCGAGTGCGCCGTCTTTTGTCGTAATTACAATCACGCCATTCGCTGCACGAGACCCCCACAATGCTGCTGCCGAAGCACCTTTTAAGACCTGCATAGAAGCGATGTCATTCGGATTGATGTCATTGAGACGCGACTGCTGCGATACACCGCCCGTTCTACCGCCGGTAATATTATTACCACCACCATAGTCGGTCGAATTACTGAGTGGAACGCCATCAACAACAATAAGAGGTGAGCCGTTTCCCGTGATTGTATTTGCACCACGTATGCGTATCGCACTACCTGCGCCCGGGTCGCCGTTGGAGCGAATAATACGCACATTGGATGCCTTTGCGGAAAGTCCATTGATGACGCCCGTTTCGCCGGAACGTGCGACCGCGTCTGTATTGACAACGGTAGAACTTGCGCCCATTTCGTCCTTTCTTTCTTCAAATCCGAGTGCGGTCACGACGACTTCATCTAAGAGTTGAGAATCGTCGCGCAGCTCGACATTCATCGTTCCTCCGCCTGTTACGGCAAGGGTCTGTTCTTGCATACCGATGTAGCTGAAAGTCAGGCTGCTATTGGCGTCTTTGACCTCTAAGGTGTATTTGCCGTCGAGGTCGGTGGTCGTGCCATTGGTCGTGCCTGTTTCATAGACATTGGCACCGATGACTCCCTCGCCGGATGCGTCAGTCACGACACCTGTTACGGTGACTTGTGCCATCGTCCAAGTTGCGACCAAAAGGCAACTCATAAGTAGTAATAATCTTTTCATTCGCATAGTGTTTTGGTGAAAATTCGTAACGCGGTACTTCCAGCCCGCGCGCCGTTAGCTTTTGCATATTTTAATGTGGAACAGGCTGGAAGCACCGTTCTACGTGGCGCGGACTGGAAGTGCCACGCTACATTTTGCAATTTTTATTTTTTTCATAAAAATACAATAAGAATTTTACATAGATAAAACTTTTATTGTGTAAAATATAATTTTGTTCAAATTTTTATTTGTTTTGCAAAAAGAATTATGAAAAATACGATTAAAAATACATCACATTTACTCATTGCTATCTTGCTAATTTGTGGATTATACGCTTGTGTTGCGGTCAAAAGTGCGGCGACTTACGATTTTCCAAAACCCATTGACACGACTGATAAGGAAATTATATATCAAGAAAAAAAGACCTATACATTCGCAGATATAGGTGTGTATGTGAGTAATGAATTTGACGGTGCACGGCTCAATGGCTGTCGTGTAATGAATGATTCGACGATAGAAGCCACCATTTCACCGGAAAATACACCGATAAATGCGAGTGCGTATTATGCGATGCAAATTTGGTCGGACGAAGCGCGGGACTTGACCGTCATTCTGAATTACACTGAACACGCGCATCGTTATTCGCCAAAAATAAGTACCAATCGCAGCGATTGGACAATACTGGATTCGACGCAGGTAGAAGTGCTGAATGAAGGGAAACAATGCGCCGTTACGCTGACTGTCAGCCCGAAGAAAACTTATCTTTCTGGGCAGGAATTGGTCGTTACATCGGATGTAAAAATGTGGTGTGAGGATAAGGCAGAGCAAAGCGGTGTGGCGTTTTCGTCGATTGGAAAAAGTAAGTTGGGGCGCGATTTATTTTGTTTGGATATTTGCACCGCAACGAAGAAAGAGAAGGATTTGATTGTGATTATGAGTCGGCAGCATCCGCCGGAAGTGACGGGGTATTTAGCGATGGAGGCTTTTGTGGAGGAAGTCTTGGAGGATAAGCCTTTGAGTCGGGCTTTTCGGGAGAAATATCGTGTTTTGGTTTTTCCGCTGATGAATCCTGATGGGGTAGATTTGGGACATTGGCGACATTCGGCAGGTGGTATTGATATGAATCGCGATTGGGCGTATTATCATCAACCGGAAACGAAAGCAGTAGCGGATTTTGTAGTGCAAACAGAAAAAGCGGATAAGAATGATGTGATTTTGGGCTTGGATTTTCATTCGACTTGGTACGATGTGTATTATACGATGGTGGATAGTTTGCACTCCGACCTCCCGGGTTTTAGACATTATTGGATTCCCGGTGTGCAGGAAACGCTGAATGATTATGAGGCGAAGGATAAACCCGCCGGATTGGGTGCGCCTGTGTCGAAGGGTTGGTTTTATACGCAATTCAACGCGGAAGGGATTACCTACGAAATTGGTGATGAAACGCCGCGTGAATTTATTGACCTGAAAGGTCGCGTATCGGCGCGGGAGATGATGCAGTTGTTGGTGTTTCGGTGATTGGGAAATGTTGAACAGGTATGAGGAATGACGAACATGTAGAGCAAATTCATGAATTTGCTCTACATGTTCTGGTATTATATCGAGATTCTCCTTCGTAGGGACAAGGCATGCCTTGTCCCTACGAAGGAAGGTCGAGGCTACTCTACACGCTGTCGCAACAAGGCTTCTATCTTGCCCAAACGCGCCTCCAAATCCGCATTATGCGCTCGTAAGGTTTTGTTTTCTGCCTCCAACTCCTGCACTGCCTTGACCAATGGCACGACAAACTCCGCATAGCGCAGACTGTAATTGTCAAGCTCATGCTGCGGGGCATCCACACCACTGAAATCGTACCCAAGCGACTCGGCGGCTTGCTCTACTTCTTGCGCCAAAAAGCCTGTGTAGCGGATAGCCGCTTTTGCCTGCTCGGACTCGGCGAGGCGTAGGCTGTCGGGCGTGTGCTGGTGCTTGGCGATAGCATCCATATCCATTTGATAGGTGACAGGACGGAGACGACTGATAAATGCCAAGCCGGGGACATTGGATTGGATGTGGGTTTTGAAGCGGGCATCGGAGATGTTGCTCCAGTTGGCGTAGCCGCCGATTGAGGTGACATCGCTATTCCCTAAGCGGACTTGGTTGCTACCTGTGGGTAGGGCAAGGTGTCCTAAAGCTGTAGAGTTGCTGTAAGTACTGTCATTAAGAAATGCTCTATAACCAATTGCAGTATTGAGGTTACCTATTGTGTTAGCATTTAAAGCACCTGTACCAACAGCAGTGTTGCGAATACCAGTTGTGTTTGCGTTTAAAGCACTTCTACCAGTGGCAGTGTTTTCATTACCAACCGTATTAGAAGCCAAGGCAGCCCAACCAGTAGCAGTATTACTACCACCTATCGTATTATTAGCCAAAGTAGCTCTACCAATAGCAGTATTGAATCCCCCCGTTGTGTTGGTAACTAAAGCAGCACTGCCTATTGCGGTATTAAATACACCTTCTGTGTTGGCACCTAAAGTCCCTCCACCGACAGCAATATTACTCCCACCTGTCGTATTGTTAACTAAAGCACCTGCACCAATAGCGGTATTACTCCCACCTGTCGTATTCTCTCTCAAAGCCCCTACGCCTATAGCAGTATTTGAATCACCTTCAGTATTGCTAAGTAAAGCACCATGACCATTAGCAGTGTTCTTAATACCTATTGTATTACTGCTTAATGCATTATAACCGGTAGCTGTATTGGTGTTGCCCGTTGTATTGGAAACTCCCGCGTTGACACCTAAAAAGGTATTCTGTACATCGGGAAAAGAAATATATTTCAGTCCCATACTCTGCCATTCCGAACCATCATAAAACTTAAAATCATTATTAGCATTATCATACACCACCAAGCCTTCAGCCGGATTGCTTATTGCAGATGTATTGGCGACTCTTGGTATGAGGATTCCTTTATCGGTGGCTTGTACATCCAGCATAGCACTGGCATCGGGAGCAGTACCGTTAGCGTCAATACTTGTCGGTAATTCCGAGTTGTTGTACTGGGCGTTTACATTTGTCAGAAAACAAAAAATGAGTAGGAATAAGGGGATGGTATGGGTGATTTTTATTATGTTTTGTTTCATGATTAGTAAGAATTTTAAATGGGTGTGAATGAATGATTGAGATAGGAAAAAACGGCAGATACCTCAAGCATTTGCCGTTCATTTATCGAATGTTTCAATGTTTTAGTTTTTTTGTGAGTTTGGTTGAGTGTTAGATGACCTTTATTCTAACGTTGAACGCTGGGTTTTCATAAAGTCAAATACAATCATTTTTCCTCTGTCATCAAAACCATAAATCAGTCGTCCTCTCTTAGTCAAGTTTCTAACAGTATATTTTGTATTTCCCCAAGTTTGTAGAGTCACCTCTACACTATTATTTACTACGTTAATCTGGTAATACTGCCTATCTACCCTTTTTCTGTCGAAGAGGTTTCTATCACTAAAAAAAACATTCGGTCCTTCGAGTAAAAGTCCCTTTGAGCAATAATTTCTATTGAGACCAATAGAAGGACCAGAGGCATAAGCCGTATATCTATGTGATTTTCCCCCGTTTCTTCCAGGATTAATTATTGTAATTTGGACGTGATAGCGATTATTCGAATCTTTCTCTAAATATTCTATAATTTCTTTAAAGTTACTATGTACATTACATTGAGCAAAAGAATAGCTGCTTGATAGTAAGAGGAGAAACAGCACAAAAAGCGTGATTTTGGATATGATGATTTGTTTTAAATTTAAATTTTTCATAATTTGTTTTTTATTTAAAATATTAAAAAATAGTGTGTTTTGTATTAAATCATAAAAATAAGCATGTCAAATTTCCCATACTTGACAAAAAATCAAGGAAAATCATAAAAACAAGCCACTAAAAAATTGATTAGTTAATTGATAATCAGTTTTTTATAGTGATTTAAAATGAGGTAAATAACGGTTATTATTTGGAAAAATAATTTTATAGAAAAGAAGAAAAAAGGTAATGGATTGGACTGTTTTTGTGACATGCTGTTTTATCATAAGGTAAAATTTTAGTGGTGTAAAAAATACTTTGCCAGATACAAATATATAAATATTTTACAATATTCAAAAAAAACCTACTATCTTTTACGAAAAAAATGCAAAACGAAAAGGTCAAATCAACCTTCGATATCCAAACCTTAATTAACGAGAGAGTAGAGCAATAAGTGAAGTATGTGGTGTGTGAGTGATTGTGTTGAATATTTCTTTGATTGGTGGGATAAAGTGGTATTGCCGGAAAGTGGTGTTGGTGGTAGGTGGTGGTCTTTTTTGGCAAGAGGTTAGGCGCAAGCGTTTTTCCACAAAAAAATAAAAAAAATGCGTTTGTATCTGCGTCTGCCCCGATGAAAATTGGGGTTTGTTTTGAGCGTTAAACTGTTTGCGTTGTTCCTGTTAATGTACTGCTTCTTCTATGTCAGCCATTTCTCGTAATTTATCATAGGTGTTCATATCATTGAAATATTTGGAATGGATAGGCGTGACATCCGAGGTGATTTCTTCTAAAATGAGGTTCACAGATTCGACTTTTAGGAAATTCCATTTTATAGTGTGTCCGGCTTCGTTGTCGTATTCCGGTTGGTTATTGATGCCGTGGTGTTTCGCTTTTTTTTCTGCATCTTCCGAAGATACGGCTTCTACTAAAAGCGTAATTTCCTCAAAAACAGGCGTGAAAGTAGGTGCTGTAGATGCCCCTTCATAAAGTATAACTGCAACGTAAGTTTCTTTTTCCATAATTTCGAGTTGCGAGTGGATGAGTGAGGAAAATATTTATTACGGTTTCATTCTACTTGGGTCTTGACTGGTATGGAAAATATCGGTAATGTAGATGTTTTCTCCGTCAATCCGATAAATGATTTTGTAATTTCCTTCAACGAGGTAGCGATGTCCTAAACCCAAGTCGCTGAATTGTTCTTCAATCGGGCCAATACGCGGAAATTGCTCTAAAGTCAGCATTCTTTTTTCAATAGATTCTCTGATCCGAATAGCTACTTCAGGAAGGTTTTTGTCGCAATAATATTCGTAGATTTGGATAAAACGTATCCTTACATTGGCGGTGATAATGACGGTCATACGTTCCAATTTTCTTTCATCATTTCACGCAATGGAATCACATTACCTTCGGCAATATCGCGTTCAGAAGCGAGTGCGCGTTCACGTAATTCATCGGAAGTGAGTGGTATAAATTGTTCATTTTCATCCTTTAAAGCCTTGACTTGCTCTAAAATGGTGGTGTCTTTCAACTGAATTAACCATTCAATCAACTGAAATTTTTCTGCCTGAACATTCGTCATAATTTTATTTTTTCCAAAGATAATGATTTTAAGCCAAACTTGCTAATACTTCAAAAACCTAAAAGCAAACCGTCATTCCAAACCCCGATTTGGAATCTGTTCGGCTTTTAGCACCATTTTGAACAGGTAGAGCAAATTCATGAATTTGCTCTACCTGTTCGGGCATCATATCGAGATTCCCCTTCGTAGGGACAAGGCATGCCTTGTCCCTACGAAGGAGGTTTCGGTATTTGCGCCGTCCACCGTCTACCGTCAATCGTCCACCGAAAGATACCCACCCACCTCATTCCGAATCTCAATCAAACCTTCCTCCACCGTCACGCGAATTGGTTTTTTCGTATCCAATTCATTTTTCAGAATCTTGCGGGCGAGGCGATTGACGATGCGTTTTTGGAGGATGCGTTTGAGGGGGCGTGCGCCATATTCGGGTTC
>CALHBW010000062.1 GCA_937930625.1 uncultured Saprospiraceae bacterium
TCAGGCTTGGGAATATGTACCGTTGGGTCCCTTTTTGGGCAAAAGTTTTGCTTCGTCCATTTCGCCCTGGGTGGTGACTTTGGATGCACTCGACCACTTCCGAATTAGTGGTCCCGAACAAAACGACCCGCCCGTATTGCCTTACCTCAAATACGAAGGTAAAAAACGCTTTGACATCAATCTTGAAGCACTGATACAACCTGAAGGCGGTGAGGCACACACTGTTTGCAAATCCAATTTCAAGTATATGTATTGGAATATGACACAGCAACTTGCCCATCATACCATCAATGGTTGCAATCTCAATGTAGGCGATATGTGTGCATCAGGTACGATTAGCGGCGAGACACCCGATTCCTACGGTTCTATGCTCGAACTCTCATGGCGTGGCTCCAAACCACTTGCAATGCCCGACGGCTCAGAACGCAAATTTATCAATGATGGTGATACGGTGATTATGCGTGGTTTTGGCGAGAAAGATGGGGTCAGAATTGGATTTGGAGAGGTGACAGGGAAGGTGTTGTCCGCAATGTAGCACGGTGCTTCCAGCCCGTGCTTGCATGAGAGGCGCGAGCTGGAAGCATCGCGCTACATTTAACCCAAAAAGGCAATAAGCATTAGATGCTCATTGCCTTGATTTAACACACTTTATTTTACTCTTAAAGATGAAGGGTGTACCTTGTATCTTCGATGCAAAGATATGAAAAGCACGGTATATGTAGTGTCGTTTGAAGGACAAAGTAAGTTTAAGTACAAGATTAAGTTTAAATAAATTTCAATGTATAAAAATCATTTTTCTACAAAAAACAATAATCATGAATTTGGTGCTTGAATCTTGGTACTTTACATCGGCAAAGCGATGTAAAAAGTTGAGCCTTTGCCCACTTCTGATTCCACCCAAATTTTACCTTTTAGGTTTTTTACTATCTTTTTGCAAGTTGCCAAGCCTATGCCAGTACCGTCATATTTCTTGCGGTCGTGTCCCCCGCGTGTAAAAACTTGAAAAATCTCCTCTTTATGCTTATCGGCAATGCCTATACCATTGTCTTTTACATAAATGACATGCTGGTTGTCATGCTCTGCATAACCTATTTCTATGATAGGCGCAATACCTTCTTTTCTAAACTTAACGGCATTCGCAATGAGATTTTGAAAAAGCTGTACCATATTTGAAAAAGAAGCATTGACCGTTGGTAAATCATTGGTAATCAACTCAGTTTTACTTTCTTTCAAACACAGACGCAAATTATTTTTCACAATCAATAAAGTATCATTCAGGTCAGTTTTTTTACCCTCATCCGTTTCGTTTCCGCTTAATGCAAATTCCAATAAATCGCTCAATAATGCCTGCATCCGCACCGAAGAATTTTTGATGATAGAAATATATTCTTTGCCAACATTATCCATATCAGCATAATATTTTTCTTCCAATAAACCGCCAAAACTACTCATCATACGCAAAGGCTCTTTGAGGTCGTGCGCGACTTTTCCGGCAAATAATTCAAGTTCATCTTTGGCTTCGCGAAGGAGTTCTTGCTCATTATTGAGGCGTTCGATTTCGTGATTTTTCTTTTCGTATTCGTACTGCGAACTCACCTGCGCTACCGCATTGGTTTTTTCTTCATTAAAAAGTGCTGCACGCGCTTCACAGTACAATACATGATGCTCAAATGCACTTTGGTAATTGTTTGTATAAGAATAGGCATCCGCCAGATTTTTATAAACAGATTCGAGTAGCGGATCGGCATTCATGCGGCGAGTAATGGCAAGGCTGCGGTGATAATAATCAATCGCTTCCTCGTATTTGCCCTTTCGTGCATGTACTTCACCGATGCGATTGAGTGAAATAGCTTTGCCGGCTTTATCACCCAGTTTTTCTTGTATCACAAAGGCTTTGGAAAGATATTCAAGAGCTTGAGTATTGTCGCCCAATGTGCAATATACTTCGCCTATCAAGCTATACGCATGCGCCATACCATAATTATCTTCCAAGTCTTGGGTGACTTTGAGCGATTTAAAATAGTAATTCAGTGCCGTATCGTATTCGCCTTTTATTTTGAAGATATTCCCCGTATTGCTATAAGAGTATGCGATGCCGGTTTTGTTATTGATTTTCTTACGAATTTCCAGCGAACGGTGGTGGTAGTTAAGAGATTTGTCATGATCACCCAGTTTTTCATAGACAATGCCGATATTATTGCAGCATTTCGCCATTTCGACTTTATTGTCGCCTGCCTCTCGCATTTTGAGGGCTTTTATAAAAAAATCAAGTGATTTGGCATAGATGCCGTAGGCGAGATAAATAGCACCCAAGGCGTTATAGGATTGCGCCGTGCCTGTGATGTCTTTGATGCGTTCACGCACCTCAAGTGCCTCCATAAAAGCAACTTCGGCTTTTTTGAAATTACCTTGATTCCAATGAATAGTACCGATTAGATTGGAGCTATCTCCTATTCCCTGCTCATATTTAATTTGAGTAGCAATATGGAGTGCTTCAGTGGTATAACTAAGTGCCTCTTCAGGTGCGCTTCGATAAAGCGACTCTGCCAATCTATTAAGGAGTTTTACCCTTTTGCTGTTTGCGCGAGTTTTGTCAATGGCAACTTTTAACTCAACAATGTTTCCTTTTGTATTGGCAGTATCTTTAGTAGAATACGTCATATAGCCTATGGTTTATAGGCCGTTCCCTGTGTGGTAATACGCATTTGTAGCAAAATAGTTGCCTTTATAAATATTTTATTACGTTAAATTTTTCATTTCATAAAATAATTTTGTAAATCGAACGCGGATTTAGTGAAAGAAACAAAATAACTTCGACAGCTATATGGCTTCTTTTACGCTTATTTTCCCCCTTAAAAACAGTTATTTATCCCGATAAACGCCCGCTTTCAAGAGGATCCCGATAGCTATCGGATATGCGTCAGGTTTAATTATTTTTTAATAAATAAAATAATGATAATTAGTTACTTACAAAGAAATTGAAAAAGAAAGCATGATATATCTCCCCCTTTGGAGGGGGCTGGGGGGTGGACTTTCGGCTGTTTTTCCACCCCCCAACCCCCTCCAAAGGGGGAGATTAATTCCCGTTCTAATTTCAATATTCTTTGTAAATTATTGTTAATCAAGTAAATACAAGTTGAATATATTTGAACCTGACGCATATCCGATAGCCATCGGGATGTAGTACGTACACCCTATTTTTACTTTTTTTTATTTTAAAATAAACTAAATTTATAAATTATTAATTTTCAAATAAAAATAATACAACATAAATAGTTTCACGTTTGTTTGCGTACTACAAATTTACATTTTACATTTATTATTTTACATTTTACATTTCAAAAATGTATCATTTTAAATATGAAATTTCAGATAGCTTTTCTAATTATCTTTATCCCCTTTATTACATTTGCCCAAATCCCCGAAAGTACACCAACTATTGGTTTAAAAGCCTATTATTCATTCGACAACTGTGATGCTACGGATGATACCGGAAATGACGTTGATGGACAGTTATTTGGTTTGTTGGATTGTAATTGTGGGGTGAATGGTATGGCACTCGAATTTGACGGCGTAGATGATTATGTAACATTCACCTCCGATACGCTTTTTGATGTGAATACTATCTTCGATGACGACGATTTTACCGTTAGTTTTTACTATAAAAGTTACGACAATTCACCTCGCATTAGCCTTGTATCCAAAAGCGCGAACTGTACTGATGATGTAGGTTTGGAAATCCGCCAACAAAGCGCGCAAAATACAGTCTTAACAGAGATAGGCGAAAACGTTGCGTTCAACGAAGAACTAAGCTCCGAACTCGACCCCGACCACTGTTGGCATCACTACGTACTTACGCGCGACAATCGACTCATCAGTACCTATATTGATGGCGAATTGGCAAGCCAAGTAACGAGCAATTCCGTCATTGACCTAAGCAACAGCGCACCACTTTCCATCTCAAATAGCCCTTGTATTGGCGTGGACGGCACGAGTCGTTTTAGAGGTTTGATAGATGAATTAGCTATTTACGACGAACCGCTTACCTTCCTGCAAATCAGAGAGATGTATCTCCGTCCCGACGAAATTGGTACACGCGACACCATCCTTTTTGAGGGCAATTCTATCCAAACCTGGCTCACGCCCACCTGCGCGACTTCCTTCAATTGGTCGCCCACTACAGGCGTCAGCGACCCGACTATCCCCAACCCTATTCTTTCGCCCGAAGTCACGACCACCTATACCCTTGATATGACCGACGACGCGGGCTGCACTACAAGAGATACCGTGTTCATCAACGTGATAGACCCCGAAGATTTGGATTGCGATAATATATTTCTACCCAAAGCCTTCACGCCTGACGGCGATGGTCTCAATGACCAATACGGCATCAGTAATCCGATTGCTATTTTTGACTTCCAAAGCTTTGATATTTATAGTCGATGGGGTGGCAGAGTCTTTAGTGCCGAGACACAATTTGACCAATGGGACGGCACCAATCGCGGCAGAGAACTCAATCCCGGCATTTATGTCTATCAACTTCGTTATACTTGTAATGGTGAAAAACGCAAGAAATCAGGGTCAATTACTTTGATAAAGTAGTATTAATTTGGGGTTAGTAATTAGTTGATTAGGGCTATCCGTCTAACTTTGCCGAACTCAAGTTGCCGGGCGTACTCGTCTGACGAAGGTTTTTGTGAAATGTCGTGATTTGTCTCATAAAATATTCGCACTGAATAAAAGGATTCGTCTGACGAGTATTCGCTTTAG
>CALHBW010000063.1 GCA_937930625.1 uncultured Saprospiraceae bacterium
TCGGACATCAATTGGCGGATGACCAAATACAGGGCTAAAAAAACGCCCAAAAGTGCCATACCTGCCGTGCAATACGGCTGTGGCGTCTCCAGCATATTATCCAATTTTTTACCGGCAAATACAAACAGAAATATCGTCACAGCCATTTGAAATGCCATGCCTGCATATTTCATGAAGCGGAATTTATTCGGCGGTTTCTTCGAAGGCGGTGGTGCTTGCGACATATTCAGTATTTTGATTGATGATTTCGCAGGCACCATTAAAAGCAGCACCCGGTTCTATGTCGAGGCTGCCTGTCGTAATTTTGCCATGTAGGGCGGCAGTGCGGCTGAGTTTAAGCTTCTCTTCAGCACGAATATCTCCTTCGATAGTGCCTTCGATAACCGCATTTTGGCAATTAATTTCACCTTCTACATAGCCGCTTGGTCCCACAACGAGTTTTGCCTGACAGCTGATATTGCCCGTCACTCTGCCATCAATACGAATATCGCTTTGAGAGGTGATATTGCCGTTGATGACCGTACCTTTGACGAGATTATTACGAGCATGACCCGCACCTCCGCCGTTCAAGCTAATGCCGTTTTTATTTTCTTTATTTCCAAACATGGTTGTTATGTGCTGATGAATTGACGAATTGATGAGTTGACGAGTTGATGCAAATATCGTTACAACAACTCATCAACTCATCAATTCGTCAACTCATAAAAGTCAAAAATCAATAAAATCGCTTGGGTTCACGGGCTTGCCGTTTTGCCAAAGCTCAAAGTGCAGATGTGGTCCGTCGGACATCTCGCCCGTATTACCAATGATAGCAATCGCCTCACCTGCACTGACAAAACTACCAACTTTTTTCAACAATACCGAATTATGTTTATAAAAAGAAACCAAGTTGTGTTCGTGTTGTATAGCAATGACATTTCCGGTGTCCATCGTTTCGTCCGAAGATATGACAGTTCCACTTAATATGCTCTGTACAGGCGTGTTACGCGGTGCAGTGATGTCAATGCCATAGTGTTTTTTCTCCGGATTAAACCCCGCAGTTACTCGTCCGTTGGAGATAGGTGGAGCGATGTATTTTCGCGCCATGCCATTGTGATTAGTTGCCACCAAAACAGGCTTGACGGGCTTCGTATTGATTTTTGGTGCTTCGGGTGCTTCTTCCGGTGCGTCGTCTATCAGGTCATCTGTAATTTTTTCTTCCGGAGCTTCTTCCTGTGCAGCTACTTCCGGCTCCACATTTTCTCCATACCTTTTACGAAGCGCAATATCCTCTGCGATAGATGCTACAGGCTTGATGTCTGCTTGTTCTGCTTCTACATATTCGCCCGGACCAAATTCGTAATCGCCACTCAACCAGCGTTCTCTCGAAGCAATGACCGCACTCTGCGCGTGCATCATCGACTCCAGCGTATCTATTTTCGATTGGAGTGCCATCACCTCTCGCGGATTGATATAATCGCCCGGCAAAGTACGTCGCAAAGGCGTAAAAGCCAATAACAACCATCCTATCAAAAACGCCCCCAACAGCACTGCACCAATCGCCAAATACGCATTGAGGCGCGTAAGCCGATACGAAGTCACTTCCTCAAAAGTGTCGTCATTCATAACCACAAGACGGTACTTGTCCTGCAAATTATTTTTAGAAGAATATAAATCGTCTAACATGATTAATGAGTGAATTTTGAATGGGTGAATGAGTGAATCATAATGCGATAATGATATAAGGAACGCGGCAAAAATAACTTTACCATCTTGGCTGCTTCTTTTGCACTTATTTTCCGCCTTGAAATCAGTTATTTATCTCGATAAACGCCTTCTTTCAAGACGAAAAATAAGTACAAAATAACCTACCCAAGATGGTAAACTTATTTATCCCGCGTTCCTAATACGTCAATGCTACAATATTTTTTAACGAAATAATAACGCGCATTCCCTCAAGTTCTACATATCTTTTTCCATCATCTTCGTTATACAAAAGTAAATCAAATTTTGTGATTTATTAGAATATTTCGCATCGTATTTTATTCAAACCTAATATTATGAAATCCTATCTGATTGTTTTTCTTGTTTTTTCGATTTTAATGACGGCTTGCGGCTATAGTTTTGAGACAAATGAGACCTTGGATGCTTATTTGGATGTGGTGGAAAAAATGCGTTTCAATAATGATGTACTTGACCATGAATTGTTCTCACTGACTCACCAAATAAAACACGATACAAAGCGTAAAATTTATGGTGAACCCTTACGCGAGGCTACAATAACTATCCATGAGATTACAAAAGAATTCAATGGTTTTCTTGATGAAGTTCATGAACAGTTTTACGACTTTGTTGAAGATGAAGATGACCCATTTTTGAAAAACACACAAAAATTAGATAAGAACAAATTGAGAAATCAACGACCTGTAAATGAGTTTTTTATAACAGGTTATTATGATAAAAATAAAAAATTTATTGAACCAAAAGGTGGAAAAATCAGAGATAAACTCGCCGATACTCACAATAAAATTATATACGTTTTAGACACCCTATCCAATCACAAGTTCTTTCGTATTAAAGATGACGAAAAAGCAATGTTAGTTTCTAAATGGATAATCCCTGAACCTGAACTTTTATTTTCAAAAAATAAATGGATTGAAACTACATTTGGCGGTAAATCCGTTGCAGCTACCTTCACCAATTTGACACTACTTGAGAATGATGTGCTACTCACGATACAAATGACGTTGCGATATTTGGGGGCTAAAATTGGGGGATGTGGACCCCTATTCGACAGATATGTCATTGTTTCGTCTCCTATCAAAACCCATGTTAAACCGGGCGAAACTTTTAAATCGATTATTTTCTTGAGTATGGCTTCCAGTGATGCAGAATTTACTGCTAAAATCAACGGTAAAACTTATCCGGTTGATAGAGGCATTGTTCAATATGACGTAAAACCTGAAGAGTTTGGCATACATACGTATGAGGCTGAAATTTCTCTCAAATACCCTCATATAAACAAGGAAGAAGCCTACAAACGAACCTTCAAATACGAAGTCGGTGAATGTTATCGCTAATTCATTTAGGCGCAGTTCTAAATCGTTCCTACGACCATAAACACCCTAAAATCCAAAATGAACCGTCATGCTGAATTTATTTCAGTATCTCCCGAACGATAGAAAACCAATATTTCAAAAAGCCTATAACTCGTTGTTTTTGAGTAAAATACAAAATTGCAGCTCACATTTAACATCGTGCTTGTAGCTCGGGAGATGCTGAAATAAATTGAGTGTATCACAAATCGGTGGTAACGAAAAGGTGCATAGCACCAACCCCATTTGTAACGGTGTGGACTAAGCCTCTACCTTCAAAGGCGCGTAGCGTCGGCACCATCGCGTAAGAGTGCCG
>CALHBW010000064.1 GCA_937930625.1 uncultured Saprospiraceae bacterium
TTTGAAAAAACATCAATTTTACAGATATGAACGCAATAGTAGAAATAGCCGGACAACAATATAATGTAGAGGCAGGACAAGAGTTGCATGTCAATCAACTCAAAGCCGAAGCCGGCGATACATTAACTTTCGATAAAGTATTACTCATTCACAGCGATGCAGGTACGCGCGTAGGTACACCTACCGTGTCGGCAGCTTCTGTCACGGCTACCGTTGTTGACCACGAAAAAGGCGATAAAGTTATCGTTTTCAAAAAGAAAAGAAGAAAAGGATACAAGGTAAAGAACGGCTTCCGTCCGTCTTACACCCGTATCAAAATTGACAGCATCATAGCGTAATGTCGTGATTGGTGATTAGTTAATTCGTGATTCGTTTAATAAATTATTCATCACAAAATATAACTTATCAACTAATTACAAGTCAAAATATTTAACATAAACTAATTAACTTCAAACATTCGGGTACTATTCAGTTTTAGGATTTGGTACTTGAAATTTGGAATTTCAACATATTATGGCACATAAGAAAGGAGTCGGTAGTACGGATAATGGACGCGATTCGATTAGTAAACGATTGGGCGTAAAAATGTACGGTGGGCAACTCGCCAAGCCGGGCAACATCATCGTGCGTCAGCGCGGTACAAAATTCCACCCCGGACTCAATGTTAGCATGGGCAAAGACCATACTTTACATGCACTCATTGACGGTACTATTACGTTTACACGCGGCAAAAAGAACCGCCGATACGTCAATATCATGCCATTGGAAGGCGCGGTAGTTGCTACGCCACCAAAGAGAAAGAAAAAAGCGAAAGCAAAGGCTGCTCCTGTGGCTGAAGCTGCTGCATCGGTAGCAGCACCAGCACCGGAAGTGGTAGAAGAAGCACCTGCTCCCAAGCCTAAAAAGGAAGCAGTAGCTCCCCCTGCCCCTGTGGTAGAGACCGCACCGGAGACAGATATACCGGAAGAAGTATCCGTAGATTTGGGCATTGCAGAAGAAGTAGAAGCACCAGTGATGGGCGCGGCTACTCCCGAAGCAAAAGAAGCACCAAAAGCAGATGCCAAGCCGGACAAACTCACTAAAATCGAGGGCATCGGTCCGAAAATCGCTGAAAAACTAAACGCAGCAGGTATCCTCTCTTTCAAAGACTTAGCAGCAGCAAGTCTTGAGAAATTGCAGGGCGTACTTGACGAAGCCGGTTCACGCTATCGTATGCACGACCCCGGTACTTGGGCAGAACAAGCCGCACTCGCTGCCGCCGATAAATGGGACGAATTAGAAACTTTGCAAGATAAACTCGACGGCGGTAAACGCATTGATTAATCTAAGGCAAATTGAAAATACAGAAAGCTCATCCTCTCGTAGGGTGGGCTTTTTTTGTGTCCGACGAGTTGTGGAGTTGTCGATTTGACGAGTTGTTGTATAGTTCGTTTTTCAATTTGTATATTTGCCACACAACAACACAACAATTCAACAATTCAACAACTCCACAACTCGTCAACTCAACAATTCATGGACAACAAACAAATAGCCAAAGCCTTCAACAATTTGGGCGATTTGATGGAATTGCACGATGAAAATACGTTTAAAATACGCTCGTATCGCAATGCTTATCTGACCATTCGCAAACTACCGGAGCCGCTTGCGGAGATGTCAGATGCAGAGATAAACGGTATCAAAGGCGTAGGCAAAGCCATTGCAGGAAAGATACGCGAATTGTTGGATGCAGGTGAAATGGCAACGCTCAATAAGTATAAAGACCAAACGCCCGAAGGCATACAAGACTTGCTCGGTATCAAGGGATTAGGCGCGAAAAAAGTACGCCAACTCTGGCAGGAAATGGGCATCGAAAGTGCCGGAGAACTCTATTACGCTTGCAATGAAAATCGCCTGATTGCCCTCAAAGGTTTTGGGCTGAAAACGCAGGAAGATATTCGCCAAAAAATAGAATATCATAACCAATCGCGCGACAAATTTTTATACGCTACATTAGAGCAGGAAGCAGCCGAATTGGTGAGCGAATTGAAAAAGAAACTCAACATTCAGGCAGAATTAACGGGAGCTATCCGGCGTAAAATGCCCATTCTACGCGGTATCGAAATTCTAATTGATATTAAGGAATTACCCGACGATATTTTTGATGAAAATTTTATAACACTCACCGAGAAAACAGCTAATTATTATCGTGTAAAAACTGCCAAACAAACGCCCGTCCGCCTATATACATGCACACCCGATGAGTGGTTTTTTAAATTATTTGAAACAACAGGCGCGAATGATTTTTGTGAAATTATTTTAAAAAATACAAACGAAAACGAAATGAAAAATGCCGCTTCTGAAGAAGCGATTTTTGAGGCGGCAGATTGCGCTTTTATTCCGCCTGAATTAAGAGATAATCACGAAAATATAGACTTAGCAAAATCCAATAATATCCCTACACTCATCACCTCGAATGACATCAAAGGCGTCTTGCATACGCACAGCACATACAGCGATGGTATCAATAGCCTCCGCGAAATGGCAGAGTACGCCCGCGACAAGGGCTACGCCTACATCGGCATCACAGACCACTCAAAATCAGCTTTTTATGCGAATGGTTTGAAGCCCGACCGCCTCCACGCGCAATGGGCAGAAATCGACGAACTCAATGCCGAACTTGCTCCCTTCCGTATTTTCAAAGGCATCGAATCGGATATTTTGAGCGATGGTTCTTTGGATTATGAGGACGATATTTTGCAGCAATTCGACTTCATCGTCGCTTCCGTACACAGCAACCTCAAAATGGATGAAGCCAAAGCCACCCAACGCCTCATCAATGCCATCAAAAACCCACATACTACCATGCTCGGACACCCCACCGGACGACTCCTGCTTTCCCGAAAAGGCTACCCAATTGACCACGCCAAAGTCATTGACGCTTGTGCAGCGCATAATGTTTCTATTGAAATCAATGCAAATCCTCTGCGCCTTGATTTGGATTGGGAATGGATACCTTACGCACTCGAAAAAGGCGTTAAAATTGCGATAAATCCTGATGCACATAGTACGCGGGGTATTCACGATATTCACTATGGCGTATGTGTGGCACGTAAAGGTGGTTTGACGGCGGCGCAATGTGTGAATTATTTATCCGTAGAGGAATTTGAGCAATATTGCAAATAGTACAGGCGACTTTAGTCGCCATGTCGCGAATAATTTAATTTGTAATTTATTTACAAACATTAAAAACAAATACACATGGCGGTTAAAACCGCCTGTACAGGATGAAATTTCTAAAACAAATTCCTTTCTTACGCCGCATTATCGAACGGCGTTACATCAAAAAGAGATTCAAAACAGAATTGGCTTTATTACAAGGCAATCA
>CALHBW010000065.1 GCA_937930625.1 uncultured Saprospiraceae bacterium
ACAGTCTAATGTGCGACGCAGCATCTTTTTTTCAAATAATTCGCGGCGTAGCATGGCAGGGTCGCCAAATGAATGGTGTTGGTTGAGTAATTCGTTGACTTCTCTTTCGGTGTATTTTTTTTCTGTATCAAATTTTTCTAATAAATATTGTAAGACCAATAATTGATTGCTCTTTTTTTTGCGGGAGGGCCAGCGTTCTATTAATCCGTTGTCGTCGAATAATTGTTGGATGCTTGCGTATTTACTCATGACTCGTAGAAAGTCAAAATGTAAAATAATAAATGTAAAATATAAAAGTGCTTGTAGTACGTGTACGATTTTTCTTGATTTTTAATTTATTAAAAATCAAGAAAATACAAATAAAAAATACGTTTGCTTGCATTCTACCACTTTTACATTTATTATGTTACATTTTACATTAAAAAAAATCATACTACTATACATAAACCTCAAACCGTAACGTCATTCTGAATTTATTTCAGAATCTACCAAGCTACAAGCACAATATTGAATGCGAGCTACAAATTTTGCATTTCACTCAGAGTCAATAAATTACATGTTTTGTGCAGCACTGGTTTTCTATCGTTCGGGAGATGCTGAAATAAATTCAGCATGACGGTTGCTTTTTAGATTTTTGACTCATGTACAGTAGTATGAAAAAAATTACTTATTCACAACGATGCGTTGTGTTTGCTGTTTATTTTCTGTTTGAATGTGGATGAAATAAATGCCGTTGGGTAGTTCGCGGGCATCCATTGTGTATTGTGGTACGCCTGATGCGACATCCATCACGCAAATATTTTGACCTGTACTATTGAATAAGCGAATTTGTTTTGTTGCTGTGAAATCACTGCCAAAAATGAGCGTCGTTTCATCATTAACGAGTGTAGGTTGTACACTGAAAATGGTGTTTTCGACATCATCTATACCTACAAGGCATGATGTGCAGCTATTCCATTCGAAGCACACCATCTCATCACCATCCACTACAATTGTGCGATTGACATAATTGCCGGATTGCATAGTGCAGTCTTCGCCACCTGCAAATTCTTCTTGTACCGCCCATTCATCCAATTGAAATTTGTATTCATAATTGGCAAATACCAATGGAACAGTAGTTGACCAAATGCCGCTACCGTTGTCGGTCATTGGATTGGCATTGCCTGACCAGCCATTGAGTGAACCGGAGAGAAAGACACCGTTGAAAGTACCCATATAACCGTTCATATCAACCTCAAAAGTGACATTGCCTGTGCTAACCATGCAATCTGTATTGTCGGTACAAATTCCGAAGCAAGTACTAATGGTCGTATCTTCATTGAGTGGTCCCATGAATCTGTCGTCAAAATTATCGGGATTGGAGCAGTCTTGTCCTGCTATCATTTCTTTGCAACTGAAATCGCCACATGCACCATTGGTAAAGGTGTAGAAAGACTCGAAGCCGCGCGGACGCTCAAAATTGCCGGAGTGTACGCCGTCGCCATCGTCGTCGGTAAGCGGGTACTGACCGGGATTGCCGAAGTTGCCGCCACCTGCTATAAACAAGCCTTCATCACTAAGCACAATACCTGCTTCGCCGAGATTGACGGTAAGCGTGATGGCATCGCCACAAGCGTAACAGCTATTATAACAAACGGTTGGTAATGAAGCGTTGTCGGAAGCTGCGAGGGTACGATTGGTGAATACATCGGTATCGGTGACGGTTCTGACGGTACAGGTGTAGTCTGCGCCGTTGAAATCTTCTTGTGCTGCCCAATCGTCGATGGTAAATTTGTACTCATGTCCGCCTACGGGAATGCCAGTGACTGTGCCCGTCCATACGCCGTTGCCGTTGTCAGTAAGTGGGTTGGCAGTGCCTGACCAGTCGTTGAATGTACCGCTTACGTGCACAGTCGTAAAGCTTTCGGTGTAATCATTCATATCTACCGAAAATTCAATATCGACGGGTGCAGCATCGCCGCTTTGGGTGACGACATCATCAAAATAGAAGGTAAGGTCTTCGGTAGGCACGTTGCCGAAATCAAAGAATAGTACAAGGCGGTCATAGATGCCTCCTGCTGCGGGAGGGTTGGCGTCGGTGCTTGAATCTGGTGCAAGTGCGTTGTAACAAACTTCTACCCAAGTGTTGGTCGCGTCGATTTGTTGTAGGTTTTCCCAATTGGCAAAACCGTTGCTGCTTTGCTCCAATTTGAGGAGTAGAGCTGTGGGCTGTGCTGTCCAGACTTTGAGGCAAATCTCGTTGTCGGTGGTGAGGTTGATGGGTGTTGTTGGGTTGGGGTCCGAGAATCCGCCTGCCCAAGTTTGTGCTTCTGCCGGCTTCATAAATTCTGCCACCATCGCACTAGTGTTGATGCCTGACGCATCGGGATTGGCAATGACGGACGTGGTACCGGGTTCGAGACTGCTACCGAAGTAAGAGAAAGTGGTACTTGTTTCAGCAGTTTCGAAGTCGAGAATGGTCGTTTGTGCATTCATACTGAAGAGGCATACCATAAAACAGGAAGTCAATAGTAAATTTCTTATCATATTAGATTTATTTTGTGTTTTGAATGAATAAAAAATTGGGGAATATTAGGAAGTGATTGACTAGCTTTGTGTAAAGACTACACGAAGTTAGTAAAAAATCAGGATATTCATTTGAAATCAATGACTTTTTGAATTTTTTCCTGCTTTTTAACATTTTTTGGGGAATTATGTTTGGTGGAGTCTATTTTCTATTTGGGTGCATCTCAAATGAGTATGACACATATTTATGGAAATGTAATATTAAAATGTATCTGTTGGTTTGATAAATGCCGATTGTGAATACCGTAATGACTGCTTTAGCTGTCAATTGTATTATTATTTTAATTTTTAATTAATTAAAAAACAAAAATATACAAATATTTTTCTATCTCACTTGACAGCTAAACAGGGCAATGTCATTAAGTTAAGAAATTTTGAAATACATTTTAATAAAAAATAAATTTGTAATTACGATGATTTTGTAGTCGCATAGCGACGGCACTCTTTGTAACGACGAATCTCCATTCAATTGAAAAAGGCGCATAGCGTCGT
>CALHBW010000066.1 GCA_937930625.1 uncultured Saprospiraceae bacterium
GGTAGTGTTGTACATGTAATGCTGAAACCACTAAGATGCTGTGTCACGCAGAGAACGCGGAGTTCGCAGAGCATTGATTATCAGACCTCTGCGTTCTCTGCGCCCTCTGCGTGACACACTTTTTTGAACATTTTCGGTCCAATAGCATTACATCCAATACACTACCCTATTTAGGAACGCGGCAAAAATAACTTTACCAACTTGGCTGCTTCTTTTGCACTTATTTTCCGCCTTGAAATCAGTTATTTATCCCGATAAACGCCTTCTTTCAAGACGAAAACTAAGCACAAAATAATCTACCCAAGTTGGTAAACTTATTTATGTCGCGTTCCCTAATCACTATTGAGTAATGAGTAAACTTATTATTTGCTCGTTACTTCGGCACTCGCGATGAGATACCATTATTCTGAAACCAAATGGTTTTATCTAGTCCGTTTACATCACCATCCAAGTTAAAATCAGGCGAAAGGTAGTAGTCAAACGTACCATTATTATCAGACCAAACGGACTTATCTGCCCCTTGTATATCGTAACTTGGGAAGTCAAATTGATCAGCATCTCCTGCAAACATGACCCACTCACCTGTGGGGAGTTGTTTTTGTCCAAAACTGGCAATATCCTTATAGCTGTCGGAAACGCGGAAGTCATAGGTCAAGACATTATTGGTGATATTGACGGGTGTAGGCGACATGACACCAATATGATTGCGATGCTCAATGACGACGTATAATGCACCCGCCGCAGAAGGCAAAGCACAACGGTTGGGGAAATCAATGCTACCATCTTTTTGTAATAGTGCGGCAGTCATAGCTACCTCTGTACTTTTCGCTGTACCTGTACGGAAAGATACCAAAATCCAATCCACTTCGTTGCCTGTATAGTCTGCGTCAGTCCAGTCTGTGCCTTCTGTACCCGGATAGCTCCACGGCGCAATACTGTACGGCTGCCCGGCAGGAGTTGGAGGGGCGTTATTGTTGGCAGGTGTTTGTCCGGGCAGTAGCCCTCGATTAGCACCCAGAATAGTTATCATTTCAGTGAGTGCGGGTTTGTAAGGTCCTTCGAGATAGGCGTGTAGCTGTATATCTACACAGCCGGGAACGACTACGATTTGCTTGGTATATACTTTCGCACATTCAAAATAACTGGTAATCAATTGGATATTGTATGTGCCGGGATTTGCCCAATTGACTACTGTGGATTCTCCGGTTGGGTCGCTCGAAGTCGCGCCGATGGCTACCCAATTATACGTTACATTATCATCAGAAATATCAACGGTCAATAGCGTATCAATGCCGGCATATACGGTGTCGGGTATGATAATTTGTTGCTCAAGGCAAGGTTCATTGGCGCGTCCGGGCGTACCATAAGCAGAGTTGATATTGGAAGATGCTTCCCATGATTGTGCTAAAGCATTATCGGAATCGGGGTCGATTAGAGAAAGCGTCGGTCCATTACCATCAGGAATAGTATCCCACGGGATTCTATCATTATAAATGACATAATCAGCGAGGCATTTATTTTTATTAAAAAGAGAAATACGCTCTCCTTTATTGCTTAATCCGAAAGTAAAATCTCCGATATATTGGTCAGCATTTAAATGAGGAAATATCGTGGTAAACATAGTTGTATTTTCCACCAAAACAAGAAAACCATCCGCGTTTAGCATTGTTCCCGCAGGGAATGTAAATTCATTATTATTATCATAAAAAGTCCAATCAGATAGGTCTATTGAGTTAGGAGTCGGATTGTGAATTTCTACCCAATCGCCGGGGTCGGTTAGGCCATTATTGGAGTTGTAATTGATTTCATTGATGACAATTCCGGCAACTCTGCCTCCACACATACGCGAGTTTTCGGCATTAGGCGTGCCGCAGGGAGTATCAGAACGAAACCAGTTGAGCGCTTCATTATTATCCCATGAAACGTTGAGCAATTCGAGAGAAGGTCCGCCGCCGTCGGGGGCTTCGTCCCAGGGATTGGCATCGTTGTAGGTGAGGGAGTCAATGATGTTGCCGTAGGGGTCGGAGAGTTCGAGTCTTTCGCCGTCATTTGAAAGGCTGCCTTTGTACTGACCGTCGGGGGCAAAACCATAAACGGTTTGAAATTCGTCGGCATTTTCGGCAAGTACGACAAAATCGCCGGGCTGTACTATGGTCGGATAAGGAAATTTATATTCAAGCCCGTCTGTAAATTCAGAGTTGCCGAGATTGAAGGCTTCTACACCTGTATTTTGGAGTTCAATATAATCCAATTCGGTAGAATCCATAGCAGCAACCGTACACAAACTATCGGGATGATACATGATTTCACTGATAACGAGATTGGGCGCAGCCGCTTGCGTGAAATGGGCGGTCAGCACGTCATTTTGAGATACGGTGACTTGGATGGTCGGGTCGTTTAGATTGGAGATAGTTGTGCCGTTTTGTGTCGTCCAATGCGAAAATTGGTAGTAAAAACTCTCTTGTGCCTCAAGCTCCAAAGGTAGGCTTGCATAGTAATCGCCCGTCATTGGCGTTTCGGGCAGCACAACGGTATTGGTGCGTATTTGTGCGAGGGCATCGGCTGGTTGTGTTTGGATGGTAATTTGGTATCTCGCGCCTAAATTCAAACAAGATGAAAGCAGATTATCTATCAGACCGCATCGCGTGTTGAGAAAGTTGCGGATGTCTTGAATGTGATTTTGCCATTCTGCATAGGTACCGTTATTGTTTCCTTCATTACCGCTACCGAGCCATTCGGGCCACCTGTCGAGTTGTCGTTGCATTTCAGGTTCTTTTTCTATTGTCAGTCTATCCAATAAAGGAATAGAATAGTCGCAATCCCAGTAGGTATTGAGCAGGTCATTATAGCGATTGGCGACAAAGTCTTTGAAGGCAGGGTTTTGGTCCAGTATTTTTTCAAAAGAACTCAATAACTGCTCCGGGTCATCAATCGGCGAATTGTTCAAGACATCGCAAGGTGAAGCATTCGGATTGGTATTAGGCACGCCACTGTAATTGATATAATGCCCGAAAGAAGCATCCATATCCCAGAGTATAAACCGCCATTTTTGTGCGCCGCCGTCAGGGTTTCTGCCGCGCCACCAAGCCGAATTATAGTTGTTCCAGTCTTTGGATACGATGTAATTATTGAATAGTGCGTAATCCGTCCAACTGGTCAGATTGACTTGGCTATCGACATAATCGAAGTTGGCAGCATTGCCCATATTATTGGTGTTGATGAAGTTGATAAGTGCGTCCCAGTCGGCAGGACTGCCATATCTTATGGTTCTTCCTCCCCAATAACTGATATAATCAAGGTCGTCTTCGTCTTGGTCGTAATAGTGACTGGTGTAGCTTTTGTGTACTACTTTTTCCCGAATTTCATATACGCCCCAATACCTTCCGTTGATATAGACTACGCAAGGGCGGTAGGTTCTGTGGTCCATTTCAAGACCGGATTCATAGCCCCATGTTTGTATAAAAGCATCTCGAATGTGTGCGCCGCCGTCTTCGTAAGGATAGTTGTCGTCTCCGGCTGCTCTGATGATAAAACGGTCAAATTCACCTCTATCTCTATTGTCGTAAAATTGGTGTTTCATCTGTCCTCCATAACCTGCTTCGTCGCGTGCAAAAATATCGAATCCTCGCTGTGGATATACCCAACTGTCTTGCCCGTGTTTATTGAGGTTTCCGGCAACTTCGGTGACGAGTTCGCCTGTTTCGTCAAATATCTCCCAGTGGGCGGTCGGGTAGAGGTCTATGCTGCCGTCTAAGAGAGAAATTATGTTATTTTTTCCTGAAACGGAAAGCGTGTATAGACTATGGTTTTCATTAATCAGATAGGTATTCGTTTCGATAAATCCGGGTAATAATTGTCCCAAATTATCATATAATCTGACCTTTAAGACCGTAGTATTCGCGAATGTCAAAGGTGAAGAATAGGCGGTGCTGGAGGGGCTTGGGTCGTCCACTTTAGCGGTAGAGTTGTTGCCTGTATTCAATTCGTAACGTGCTGTAAATCCCGGTGGTACATTAATTACAACCGTGGTCACTCCCAAATGTGCGCCGGAAGGAGTGTCTAGTTCGGGGTAAGGTGCGTAGTCTGTGGGGTTGTTGTTTGGAGCATTTTGAGTGGGATTGGCAAAGACACCCCAAGTTGCTGCTCCGTCGGTCGTTCTTCCCCGGCTGTGTCCTATTTGAGTGGCTTTTCTTATTTTATAAATATCAATAATATTTCCTGAAGGGTCGGAAAGTACTACTTCTTCATTAAGTTCGCTTTGGTCTATTTTAAAATTGGTATTAAGGTTGGAATTGTCCAATCCATTAGCCTTAAAGACTCTGTGGTCACTTGCAGCAATTGTACCGCTTGGGATTTGCCATTTTTGCGGGTTGCTCTGGTCATCGCTCAAGTACCAACCTGCTAAATTGACACTCGAAGCGGAGGGATTATAGAGTTCTATCCAATCATCGACTTTGAAGCCGTGGTCGAATATCTCGCTGCCATTGAATCCCGATAAAAAGACCTCATTAATCAAGACCGGTTGTGTTTCCTGACAGGTACAATCTGTTTGCCAAGTCTCGCCTGTGGTGTTGGCATCTCCATCATCACAAGGTGTTCCAATCAAGGTGTTGTCCAGCCCGGGGCATTGGTCGGCGGCATCACATACGCCGTCATTATCGCTGTCGCTGTCGGGTGTACCTGTACAGTTGCAGTTGTTGTCCCATACATCATTTATGGTACAAATTGCTCCGTCATTACAAGCTGTTCCCGCAGTACCGCAAGAAGTATAAGTGACGCACAAATCTATGGGCGAATTTCTGGCGGTTCGTGTACCTGTACCTGTGATGATAAATGAAATGGCGTTGCCACTATTAAAGGACGGGTTGGCGATAATTTCGTTGAGAATATTGGATAAATCAGGTGTTTTTTGGGCTGCACCTGACGAACCTGCTGCAAACCATTGTGTGGGTTGCCAATTGACAGATGCAGTCGTTTGGTTTCGGCTGCTGATGTTGAAATTGGTAGAGTTATAAGCAAGTGCATTGGCGGCAACTTCGCCTTTTATCGTCAAATTCGATGCAGTATTCGATACTTCATCGGTGACAAATTGAATATCTGCATTGCTGATTACTGCTGCGGCAGGTAAGTTGAAGTTGGTGTATCGCAAGCCTGTGACCTGAAGTCCGGGCGTACCAAATTCTGTATCTGCTCCAAGTTCCAGGTCACTGCTGGTAAGGTTTATATTACCGTTATTGGCAGTTTCCTCCGCTTCGCTTTCTATGTTGAAACAAACGGTCGTTTGTGCTATTGCAATATGGACAAAACAGCACAAAAATATGGTAAGTATTACCGTTTTATTTATTGTGGTTTTTTGTCGTCTTCTGAAAATAGTTGGTGTGTTCATTTTGTACTTTGTTTGTTAACAATGTACAAATATAGCTTATAGTTTTAAATAGTGCAGTAACCCGTTATTCGTTGACTCGTTATTCGTTTTTTAACTAATTAATAATCAATAACTTACTGCAATTTTTAATTATCAATGAATTACGAATTAAACCACTCGTTGGTTATTTCGGTATGTATAGCGCAGACTACCCGTCTAACTTTGCCTAAAGCGAATACTCCTATCAATACCCCACATCTCTAAGTAACCCGTTTACTAAACTTCAAAAAGTTTTGGTAAACGTAAATAATACACTGGTTTTTAGTTGATTACAAAAATTTGTTCTCCGCTTACGTTTACGAAACTTAAAAAGTTTAGCAAACGGACTACTTATATTTTTTGTTTTATTTAAAATGTTGACAATGTATAAAATTCTATTTTCTAATAAAAAAAAAATACAAAAATAGCTTTTGTTTTAAAAATATTATTCTACTGAACAATAATTTTATTTAAATTGTAATTAACTGATTATTAATTTTTTACACCGAAATTAAAAAAAGAAAGCACGATATATCTCCCCCTTTGGAGGGGGTTGGGGGGTGGAA
>CALHBW010000067.1 GCA_937930625.1 uncultured Saprospiraceae bacterium
ATGGTAGCGTCCGCGAAGCCCTCAAACAGCAATCAAAGGATTGATTACAATTTTTAAGACAATAGATTTATCTTGCTTCCGTTTTTGTTAGAGCGTGTTTAGAATGGAACACAAATAAATGTACATTCTATTCCCTACTGAATTGGAATTTGGATTTTGTTTTTTGGAATTTTTAAAATTTATGCCCACATTCATTCTCATATTCCCCGCCATCGTTGCTGCCGTTTTAGTGTGGTGGTTTATGCCCGATTCGCCCGATGTCATGGATATTGCGCCACTTGTAGCTTTAGGCATATACGGTGCGGCGGTCTATACCTTTAGCCATCAGATTAATTTTTGGTGGTACAAACGTTTCCCGCCTGCATTGCCCAAACAAATGAAGCGTGTCCTCTTGGATTTCTACCCCTATTACGGCAAATTGAATACCGCAGAACGCCAACGCTTCGAGCAACGCCTCGCTGTTATGAAAATCGACAAGGATTTTCTCCCGCAAGAATTTCCGCAGATGCCCGATGATGTGCGTCACCTTATGCTTGCATCGGCAGTGCAAGTGACCTTTGGTTTGGAGGAATATTTGTTGCCACATTGGGGTGTATTTGCGGTGTATCGACAAGCGTTTCATTCGCCGCAATTGCAGGAATTTCACACGGGCGAAGTGCATTACGAAGATGGCGTTATCCTACTCGCTGCCGACCCATTCATCGCAGGTATGAAAAATCCGAAAAGCGGTTACGATATTGGTTTGCACTATCTTGCGCTCGCTTTGCAATTTGAAAACAAAATAGAACGAAAGGATTTTTTATTTTCGGGAAATAACGAACGCGAACAATTCCTACACACGATGAGTCGCATACGCAAGCGCGAACACCGCTACGACAGCGACTACGCCAACGCACCCGAAGCGGAAGATTTCGGCTTGTGTGTAGAGCATTTTTTCCATGCACCACATGAATTTGAACAGCAATTGCCCGATACATTTAATGCGCTCAAAAAGCTGCTGAATCAAGACCCTTTGAATGAGGCGAATCCGGTGATGGCGTGATGTGAATTTTGTATCGCGGAAGCTTTTTTGGCTTGAAAGGCTGGCGAATTATTTGGCGAAAATAAAACGATAATGTCGTTTTCAACAAAATCAAAACGAGAAGCTACTCAAACATCTTCTCTAATACTTCCATATTCGCCACTTCATCAAATATAGCTCTAATGGGAATTGTAAACCCCTGAACACAAGCACATTCGATAATTCCCGTGCCGGATTTGCGTTCTTGCTCCAATTGAGAAGTCATATTTATTTACTTTTTTTCAAGAGAAAATTTTTGTACAAGATGCGTTTTTTTGAGTTATTTCCAAATGAAAAATATTGCATACTCGTCAAAGTTTACTCATTACTTGTTTTTGCGTATGAAGTCAAGTATCTTTGTTAAAAATGATTGTATGACAACATTAGACATAAAATCTTATATAAAAGACCATAAAGTAGAGGCTGTTAATGTGTTGGTGGAATTGTCTGTTGGTGATTATCTTCGGATAGCTCAATCTATTCTGGACGACAATGAGTTTCAACGCAAACGGGTGATAAAATCTACGGTTAGTCGTCAGTTGAAAGCTGATTTGCAAACCGGATGTACGATGCCCTCTATTATCCTTGCAATTTCGGAAGAGATAGTTGATCATTCATTTAATTATGAACAAGCTAAAGAAACTCACATAAATAAAATTGTTTCAAATGCTTTTGACGAGCATAAGTTATTGATTATTGACGGTTTACAACGCACCAATATTTTGATTGAATTGGCAAGAGAACTGAAAAAAAATGATAATGTAAAAGATTTAGAACGATTAAAAAAACAAATGCTTCGCTTTGAAGTGTATGTCGGCATCGATAAATTAGGCATATTATATCGAATGATTACCCTAAATACCGGACAACAAACAATGTCTCTAAGACATCTAATGGAAATTCTATATATAGACTACGTTAAAATGTCTTGGAATGGTAGTAATATAAAATTATTAACTCAAAAAGACCGTCAAAAAATACCTGCTGACACCACTCATTTCAGCTTTAAAGATGTGCTTGACGGTTTCAACGCTTACCTGATAGGCAGCGAACAATTATTGACAAAAGTAGGTGTACTTTCCAATATTAAAAATATAAAAAAAATATCGGAGATACGCGAAAAAGAGCAAGATACTTTCAAAGATTTTGTATTGACTTACCAACATTTTCTTGAAAAAGTCAATGCGACATCAAAAGACTGGTCTTATCATAAAGATCAGAACGGTAGTCAGGAATATCAAATCAATTATCTTCCATTTGGTAAAACAGCGATAGAGATATTTAAAAAATCGCAACCGATGTCTGGTTTTGGTGCTACACTACATATTTTGAGCAAATCAGGAGTTTCTTTCGTAGATATCAACAAAACTATTGACAAGCTGGTCGTGGGTGAAGATAGCGTTCAAGAAAGTTTTGAAAATCTTTTAAAACAATTAGATACATTAAGAGACGAATCAAAAAGATTGGGGTCGGACCAACGCAAATTCTTCAAGTTCTTTTTCAAATCTTTGTTAAGTCCCAATGGAGATAATATCGGGCAATTTGACGAGGCGATAGCAAAAACCACGGAAGAAATGAGACTCGAATTGGAATGGGCTTGAAAATAAACATAGACGATATTGAAAACGATTTTTCGGACGTCGAACGTTACTACGATGAAGGTAACGTAACATTCGAATTATCTCTGCCTGATACAGATGAATCGGTTCTATTTCCGTTTCCATTTCCGGTAGGGAAAAAGCAAATTCCAGATAAAAATACTTCTAAAGTATTTATTTTCAAAAATAAACACTTTAGAGCAAATGACCTTATAGAATTTAGAGTTGACAACAAGATTGCTATAAAAGATGATGGGCTGATAGGATATTTTTTTAACATTCAATTGCTATTACAAGAATCCGGCTTGGAAACTTTTGAACAGGCAAAATATTCCATAATTTATGCCCTCACCGGAATTGAAGTTATTTTAGAAAACAAATCCAATTCCGTATCTCTTTCCCCTAAAACCGTGAATCAGAAGGATATACTCAACTTAGACATCAGTTATTTGTACGATGAAGATGTCATTATCTTAGTTATTGATAAAAACTTACTCAAAAATCCCGATGAATTTAATATTGACCAATATTTATGCGGTTTGTACAAGTATGGTTTCTATTTACTGACTGCACATGAAACGGAAATCAATTATAATCAGTTAGATATAATTGAAAATGATTTCAATCGTGCAAGAAAACAAAAATTCCCTCGTATAGAAGCATCCTCATACAGTATTGATTTTCACTATTATAGAGTTTTACTTCATCAATTAATCATCCAAAAATCAGAATTTATGACTTCGTTTATTACACTTTATCAAGTCATTGAGTTATTGAAAGATAATGTGTTACATAATGAGATGAAAGCGTTGAAGGTTTATAAAACGGGTCATGAAATGAAACAAAAAATTGAGGGCTTATCCGATACAGTACCTCTCACAAAAAAGTTATTTGGCAGCGACTATTCCAAATTAAATCAGCAGATTGTAGAAGATTTGACAAAAGACTTGATTGCTTTTTTTGACGAAATTAATACGTCTGCTAAAAAAGAAACTGATATAACTCACCTAATAGGCGATTTAAAAGGTATTCTTGATAAACATCAAGGGCATCCGAAAAGCAAAGGAAGAAAATCATTACATGACGATATTCTCAATAAATTAAAACTTGAAGAGAAAACCAACCGTGAAAGTTTTGCTAAATTATTCAACCAATTCAGGAATACAATAGTACATAATTACAGCAAAGTCATTCAAGAAGGCGTGGACGACAAATTGCTTAACGATATTCAAATGCGCTTTGAATACCTGATTATTGAGCTAATCCGTACCTATCACATTAAACCCGCTAAAACATAATCTACTCCCGAAACAACTCATTCATACTCACCTTCCCGGCAATCATCCCTTCCACTTCTATAAAATTTGGACTTACTCATCTTCTTTATCGTTCATCATTTGTTGTCCCATTTTTATAAACTGTTGTAGTTTCTTTGCTAACAACTCTTTAGGTAAATATTGAGTGATATATTCGGCAACTTTTATATTGACTTTATCTAATTGAAGCAACTCTATCTGCTCATAATTGCCTTCCGCACAGAGAATGATGCCAATGGGTTGTTTTTCATGCGCTTTAGTTTCATATTTCTCCAACCAACGTAAATAGAGTTCCATCTGACCTTTATATTTGGCTTTAAATTTCCCAATTTTCAGGTCGATTGCTATAAGGCGCATCAAGTCACGATGATAAAATAATAAATCCAAATGATAATCTTCTCCGTCAATAATCATGTGTTTTTGACGTGCTACAAAGGTAAAACCAACTCCCAGTTCTAAAATAAAACTTTCCAACTCTCTGATAATTGCCGCTTCAAGGTCCTTTTCTTGAAAGGCATCTTTAAGATTCAGAAAATCAAGTACGTAAGGATTTCTAAAAACCAAATCAGTTGATAATTGGTCAGTTTCTTTGAGTTGTTGCAACTCAAGTTTTGCAAGTTCTTCGGGCTTACGCGAAATGGCAGTACGCTCAAATAACATACTGTCTATTTTTTTGCGTAGGGTGCGAACACTCCATTTTTCTATGCGGCACATTTGGGTATAGAAGTCGCGGGCAAGGTCATTTTTGACCGTCATTATCAGCCTGAAATGCGACCAACTCAATTGTCGCCACAGTGTGGCGACAATTTCAACATCAGGAAATGTCTGATGAAATTGCATCATCCTCCGTAAATATTTTTCCGAAAATCCGCTTCCATACTCATTTTGTAATTGTCGCGCCAGTGATGCGACAATTTGTTTACCATAATCTGCGCGTTGGTGATTCAAGACTTCTTCATTTATCTTTTCACCAATTTTCCAATAGGTCATAGTCAAAGCTACATTTACGGTTTGAGCTATCGTAGTACGACCTTCTTCTATGAGTTGTTTGACTTCGTTGAATAGTTCGTTGGATGTCGGGTCTTTCATTGTGTGTAATTTTTGGTAAATTTACAGGTTTTTGCTCAAACACTTACATTCACTTGATATATAAAAAAAACTCGCCTCACAAAAAAATGCAAGGCGAGTCCATATCTCGTTAAAATCTATTTTCTCCTATTCCCGAAACAACTCATTCATACTCACCTTCCCTGCAATCATCCCTTCCACTTCCGAAATATCAACGCGCACTTGTTCCAATGTATCGCGGTCACGGACGGTGACGGTATTATCTTCCAAAGTATCAAAATCAATCGTTACGCAGTAAGGCGTACCGATGGCATCTTGTCTGCGGTAGCGTCTGCCGATAGCATCTTTTTCGTCGTATTGACAAGTGAAAGCATGTTGCAAACCCTTCAGTACTTCGCGGGCTTTGGCGGTCAATTCCGGTTTGTTCTTCAACAGTGGCAAGACTGCACACTTTATAGGTGCGAGTGCGGGCGCGATTTTCAGCACGATACGCACGGAATCGTTTCCTTTCGCATCTGGTACGACTTCCTCTGTGTATGCGTTGGTCATAGTTGCCAAAAACATCCGGTCCACACCAATCGAAGTTTCCACCACATGTGGCGTGTAACTCTCGTCGCGTTCATTATCGAAGTAGGTAATTTTTCTACCAGAAAGCTCTTGATGCTGTGTCAGGTCAAAACCGCCACGCGCATGAATACCTTCCAATTCGCGGAAACCAAAGGGAAATTCAAACTGAATATCTACTGCCGCTGATGCGTAGTGAGCGAGGTTTTCGTGGTCGTGATAACGCAATTTTTCTTGCGGATGCAGGCGCAAATGCCATTTCATACGCTCGGCTTTCCAATGTTGGTAAAACTGTTCATCTTTGCCCGGTGCGATGAAAAATTGCATTTCCATTTGCTCAAATTCGCGCATACGGAAAATGAACTGTCGCGCCACGATTTCATTACGAAACGCCTTACCAATCTGCGCGATACCAAAAGGAATTTTCTGACGTGAAGTTTTTTGTACATTCAAAAAATTCACAAAAATACCCTGTGCCGTTTCGGGGCGGAGATACAAAATACTTTCCTCTCCTGCCACCACGCCCAATTGCGTCGAAAACATCAAATTAAACTGACGTACATCCGTCCAATTCTTCGAGCCACTGACCGGACACACGATTTCCAATTCCTCAATCATCGCCTTCATATCTACGAGGTCGGAGTTGGTCATGGCAGTAGCGAGTCGCGTACCGATAGCTGCTTTTTTATCCAAGTAACCTTTCACACGCGGATTGGTTTCGCGGTACATCGCTTCGTCAAAATCATCGCCAAAACGCTTCTTTGCCTTTGCGACTTCCTTATCTGCTTTGGCGTCGAGTTTTTCCATGTACTCCTCCACCAAGACATCGGCACGATAGCGTTTTTTAGAATCCTTATTATCCAACATCGGATCATTAAACGCATCTACGTGACCGGAAGCCTTCCAAGTCTTAGGGTGCATAAAAATCGCCGCGTCGATACCCACGATATTTTCGTGCATTTGCACCATCGCTTGCCACCAATATTGCTTGATGTTATTCTTCAATTCCACACCATACGGTCCGTAATCATACACCGCCGCGAGTCCGTCGTATATTTCGCTCGATTGGAAAATAAAACCGTATTCCTTACAGTGCGATGTCAGTTTCTTAAAGCTATCGTCTTGTTTTGCCATGTTTTGTGTATTTGTTAATTCATCAACTCGTCAATTCAACAACTCGTCAACTCGTCTTTTAGTTCGCAAAAATATTGTTTTTATTATAAAAATGAGTTTGAAATAAAAATTAAACGAGAATAAAGCGATTTTTGTGCTGCCGTACCGACGACTTTAGCCGTCGCAGGGAGAACACTTGACGGCTAAACAGGCTGACCGCGAATACCGTAATGACTGCTTTAGCTGTCAATTGTACTATTATTTTAATTTTTAATTAATTAAAAAACAATAATATACAAATATTTTTCTATCTTACTTGACAGCTAAAGCAGTCATTACGGAGTTTCCGGTCAGCCTGTAAAGTCGTCAGTACAGCAACGCAAATGAAGAAGAAAAAATTCACCAAACACCTATTAGAATGGTTTGCTCAAAGCCATCGCCCTTTGCCGTGGAAGGATACGAAAGATGCGTATGTGATTTGGTTGTCGGAAATTATTTTGCAACAAACGCGGGTCGAACAGGGCTTGCCTTACTTTGAGCGTTTCCGCGAAAAATACCCGACAGTCCGCGACCTCGCCGATGCCCCCGAAGATGAAGTGATGCGAATGTGGGAAGGCTTGGGTTACTACTCGCGGGCGCGAAATCTGCATTTTACTGCCAAACATATTGCGAATGATTTGGAGGGGAAATTTCCTGATACACACGCAGGCATACGCGCACTCAAAGGCGTGGGCGACTATACGGCGGCGGCGATTGCTTCGTTTGCTTATGACCTGCCTCATGCGGTGGTCGATGGTAATGTGTATCGCGTATTGTCGCGGTATTTTGGGGAGGAAACGCCGATAGATATGACGCAAGGGAAGAAGTTATTCGCGGCATTGGCGGATGAATTGTTGGATAAAAAAAATCCGGCGACGTATAATCAGGCAATTATGGATTTTGGGGCAACGCATTGCAAACCTAAGCAGCCGCTTTGCGCTTCCTGTTTAATGAAAAATGATTGTGTGGCATTTAAGGAGAATACAGTGAACTTACTCCCTGTCAAGTCTAAAAAGTTGAAAAAGATAACGCGCTATTTTCATTATTTGGTGCTAAATGACGGCGAAAAAGTATGGTTACGCAAACGCGGCGCAGGCGATATTTGGCAGAATTTATATGATTTTCCAATTATTGAAAAAGAAAAAACGCTCACCCTTTCCGAATTAGAACAGACCGACGAATGGGGTTCTTTTTTTCCGAAAAAAAATTATCACACAAAAAAAATCTCGCGTCCATTCAGCCAAACATTGACCCACAGAAAAATAATCGCGGTATTTGTAGAGATTGATTTGAATGATAATTTTGACGGAAAAAAATATGGTTTTGTGCAAGTCGCACGAAGTGAGTTTGATAGTTATGCTTTCCCGCGAATTTTGAATGATTATTTGAAGGATGAGGTCTTGGAGTTGTTTTGAATTTGGTATATTTCTTCTAAAAAGACTATTTTTCTGGATACAAATCTATCGTACTATACTTTACACGTTTTTGTTGAAACAGTAATATTATTTTGTGCAGAAAAGAAATAAACAATTTTATAATTTTTTATTTGCAACTATTTTGATTGAATATTTTGTTAGAATTAATTTAAATAATTCCTTTTAGTTGTTTTTTTAATAAAAAAATAAGTTATTGCAATAAATATTTTAGTAAACAATACGTTATTAAATGAAATCTTAAATAGTAATGTCATTAAGTAAAAGTAAAATTAAAGGTGTTGTTTATCGGTTTTGGTGGCATTTAGATAGTTTAGAAGCCCAAAATGCAAGCTATGATATATTGAGTCTTTTTTTTAACGCTGTTAAAGAACAATATCCAGAAAGGAGAAGGAAAAATCCCTTTAATAGTGGAGGGGAATTAGAAATTTTTTCCGAAGATAATAAAGAATTGAAACTTGTAATTAAAAATGATGAATTGAGTATTCATATGGAAGATATTCTAAATTTCAATAAAACTTATTTGCAATCATTAATGTCAGAAAACAGAGATAAGATAATAGACATTTTTGACAAGTTAAATATCGTACACGACCATTTCCATCAAGATATCATTCTATTATATTTCAATGAGTTGGGCAATTCAGATTTAAAATCAGATTTTAAAAAAATCGGCGTTCATTTAGACTCTGAAATTATTCCTTCAAACAAAAAAGTTGAAAATCTAAATCTATCGTTTTCACTTTCAAATGATGGCTTAGGTAGAATCAACTATCAAATAGCTAAAGGTAAATACAAAGAAGAAGTTGGTGTCGTAGTCCAGAATCATTATGTATCACCTAAAATTCCTACAAGCAAGAATGCTCTTGATAAGTGGATAGACCAAATCATCTCCTCCGTTAATTAAATTGATTTAGTTATGACTGCTACTCTACATCACAACAAACCCATAACCCTTAATTTAAATATAACTCTTGATATCATAAAAAAGCCAATACTGAGCAATATTTTTAATTTTGAAGAAGATACTGCCGATATTGAAGTAGATATATATGATGTAGTTTCTAATATAATTAATTTTCCTGAAACTGCCGATAACGAGGCAATACTTCTTAGTAAGAGCATTGTCTTAAAAGCTGTAAAAATTGTTAATGGTATCTACGATTACTCACTAATTGGAGACTTGGATTACTTTGTAAATGCTCATGGAACGATTTCTTTGGAATTGGAAAAAGAGTTAGGCGGCAGGGAAATATACTTACATATTGAGATAGGGGAAAGTACAATTAATTGGCAGTTCAGAGTGAATGGTAATCGTCTGGATCAAGAAGAGAATATTATTTATAATCTGGAAGATTTTTGTGATATAACTTACTCATTTCCAGATGAAGTAAAAAGAGGAATATTGCTCTATAAAAATAATTATCAAGCATAAAAATGTATAGTCATACCGAAAGAAACCTTTACTATATTGATAATGAGTTTGGTGAAATTCCCATCCAACACCAAACCAAGGAACGCATCGTTCGATTCTTAGATACGAATGGTGTCAGAAAGGGCAAACTCAAACGCAAAGCTTTTCACCCCCAAGAATATGCAACATCAGGTGAGTGTCGGTTATCGGTACATCGTTTGGAGTACAGTGATGTCGATCATACACGATATGTTGCCATTAGTATTTTCCGTGAAAATTATAGAGGTCTTGCCGTTTTGCAAATCAAACACGCCCTTGCTATAGGTTGTGGCTTTGAAACCTGCCCTGAAAATGGTATCACTCAACACGCACATATCATCTATCCATACTACGAAAAACTTGAACGAGGAAAACCACTCAAAACAGAAATCACCGATATTATTGAGGCATTCTACCAGTATGTAAAAAATAATGAATTGTTTTTTGCAGAGAAAATGTATGAACCAACGGAAATAGAAATTCCACAAAAACTTCCTGAAATAGAAGAATAATATATTGAATGTGTTTGAATTTGGTCTTATCTTCACCAAAAAATTCACAACTATGAAGATATTTCAAATAGATGCTTTTGCGAATGAATTATTCACAGGAAATCCGGCGGCGGTATGTCCGTTGGATGCCTGGATTTCGGATGAATTGATGCAAAATATAGCCGCCGAAAACAACCTTGCCGAAACCGCTTTTTTAGTCAAAAAAAATGATGGCTACGAAATACGTTGGTTTACGCCCACTGTAGAAGTGGACTTGTGCGGACATGCTACGCTTGCGGCTGCATACACGCTTGTAGAGCATTTGCAATTTGAAGGAAATGAAATTATGTTGTATTCGCCGCGTAGCGGAAAATTGCCGGTCAGGCGCGAGGGCGAACGATATATTCTCAATTTTCCTTCGGACAAAATCGCACCCGTAACACCACCAAATGATTTATTGGAAAGCCTCAATCGCATCCCCTTGGAATGTTATAAAGGCAAGACAGACTACATGTTGGTCTTTCAAAACGAGCAACAAATCATCGACCTCGCGCCTGATTTCAAACTAATGAATAAGGTAAAAGCAAGGGGCATTATCTGCACCGCGCCGGGCGAAAGTTGTGATTTTGTCTCCCGCTTTTTCGGACCGCAATCCGGTATTGATGAAGACCCGGTGACGGGTTCGGCACACACTACACTCATTCCGTATTGGTCGGCACGATTGGAGAAAAAGACGCTCGTAGCGAAGCAATTATCCAAACGCGGCGGTACGATTTACTGCGAATATCTTGATGATAGAGTCGAAATTGGCGGTACAGCAAAAACTTATTTGGTGGGAGAGACAAAAGTATAAGGTTTTATTTTCAGCCATAAGTCTAAAAAAAATGGACTTGTGGCTGATTATCGTCCGATTATTAGCCATAAGTCCGTTTTTTTGTTTATTTTGTCAAAAAATACATTCAGATGGGCAATATTATTGGCAGAACAAAAGAAATCAAACAATTGGACAAAGTGATGGCAAGTCATAAATCGGAGTTTGTGGCTTTGTACGGACGCAGGCGTGTGGGCAAGACTTTTCTGGTGCGCGAATATTTTGATTATACTTTTGATTTTCAATTGACGGGGCTCGCAAATGCCAACACCAAACAGCAACTCACCAATTTTCACATAGCGATACAACGACAAACAAAAGTACCTACCAACACAATTTCTGACAATTGGCTGATGGCATTTCAATTGCTTATCGACCATTTAGAAAGTATTACAGAAACGCGCAAAAAGGTTGTTTTTTTGGATGAATTGCCCTGGCTTGATACGGCAAAATCTGATTTTATGATGGCTTTGGAGCATTTTTGGAATAGTTGGGCAACGAACCGGAAAGATATTGTCTTGATTGGATGCGGCTCTGCTGCTTCGTGGATGATTAACGAACTCATCAATAATCACGGCGGTTTGCACAATCGCGTGACGGAACGCATCAAAATTTTCCCCTTTAATCTGCATGAAACGGAGCAAATGCTCTTACCGAAAAATCCCGCTATTGACCGCTATCAAGTATTGCAACTCTACATGGTGATGGGCGGTATTCCGTATTATTTGGATGCGATTAATTCCGAAAAAAGCACAACACAAAACATAGAAGAAATGTGCTTTCGAAAAGGTGCGATATTGACCCTCGAATTTAAAAATCTCTTTGCATCTTTATTCAAAAATGCCCCAAAATACGAAACAATCATTACTGCACTTTCTACCAAAACAAAGGGTTTGACCCGCAATGAAATTACAGAATTAACGGGAATTAATGGCGGTGGCAGTCTCACAAAATTATTGGACGAACTCGAAGAAAGTGGTTTTATCACACGTTATACGCCCTTCAATCGCAAGCTGCGCGGTACACTGTATCGCTTATCGGATTTTTATAGTTTATTTTATTTGAAATTTATAAAAAACAACACAAATTACGATAAAGGTGTGTGGGTCAATGCGATAGACTACCCTAAAAATCGTGCTTGGAGTGGTTATGCTTTCGAGCAAATTTGTCTGGCACACATTCCTCAAATAAAAAAAGCATTGGACATTGGCGGAATTATCAGCCATGCGGCATCTTGGAAAAGTACGCAATCTGACAAGGGCGCACAAGTCGATTTGCTGATTGACCGACGAGATAGAGTCATCAATCTCTGCGAAGTCAAATACTCCATCAAGCCATACAAAATCACAAAATCATATGCTGAAAATCTCCGAAATAAGATTGGCACATTTAAGCAAGAAACACAGACAAAAAAAGCTGTATTTCTGACCATGATTAGCACTTACGGCATCGAAAAAAATCAATACGCCCATTCACTCATACAAAATGAAATTACGATGGATGATTTATTTAGTTCGTAGTGTCGTGTATTCGTTGATTCGTTACTCGTGGATTCGTTATTCGTGGATTCGTTATTCGTGGATTCGTTATTCAAAAGACAAATTTTACTCGCCTTGCATTTTCAAAATGCAAGGCGAGTAGGCTTCCCGATAAATTTAAAATCAATATTATTCTCTCTTGTCTCTCTTCTCACCTCTCTCTTATCTCATCACTGCCTCTGCCCATTCTTATAAGTCACAATCATAGCATCGGGAAAGCCATTAGTGCGCCAATAATTTTGCCCTTTAGCAGCTGATTCATAATCCCAATAGCCTGCGGCAAGGTAGCTGAATTTACCGCCGTAAGGTTCAATATCCAAGTGATACACGTCGTTCCACGGCGATGTAGTTTTATCGAGTTGGTCAGTCAGAATGAGCAGTTGTACTTTGTATTCCGTTCTGAATTGGGGGATATAATCGGCTTCGGCATTATACTTCGCATCTTCGAGAAGGTCGTCAAGCACATCATTTGTAATTTCGCTTTCGGGCAAATTGACGCGATGCGTTTCGCGCTTGAAGGACGAAGATGATGGGTAGTAATTTGTTGTAGCGCGATTGGTTACGACAGGGGGAGTTGTTGCAATAGATGTAGATTTTGCAGCAGATGCCGTCCTTGAATCAAGGTCGGAAACCGCAGTTACCTTTGTTGGAATTTCTGTAGTTGCCGAAGGAATCAGCACCTTTGAAGGAGCTTCAACTACCGGAGGCGGAGTGACTTTCACAGGAATTTCCTTGACCACAGGTGGCGTCACTACCCTTGGAGGCGGCGCAACAGCAATAGACGGTGCAGGTGCAGGAGTCACTACTTTTTCTACGGGTTGCGTTGGTACAAAAGACGTGGTAACAGCGTCATTTTCTGCCTTATAATCCACGAATGCCCGATAGATGGCTTCGGCAAGTTGTTCCTGACCGCTATCCGACAGCAAATAGCTTTCTTCTTCTTTGTTCGTCAAAAATCCCATCTCAACCAACACGCCGGGCATGTTGCTTCCACGTAGTACGATGAATGGTTCACGCTTGATACCGAGGCTTTTACGTCCGGCATAATTACGAAATTCGCGGTCTATCTTAGCTGCAAATTCGAGGCTGTATCCTTGAAAAGCATCGCCGTAATTTTGTAATTTATTTAGAGAATTAGGAGAAATTTTATTTTCCCGGTGAAAAGCATCAGAAGCCTCCCCATCTTCAAAATTACCGACCACGTAAATTTCAGTGCCGTAGAATTTTTTATCCCGCAAGGCATTACAATGTATCGAAATCAACAAATCGCCTCGCTGCACATTCGCAATTTCTGCCCTTTCCGGCAGCGTCAAGGTAATATCTGACCGACGGGTATAAACCACCTTTACATCAGAAAAACCCATTCTTATTTTCTCTCCTAATTTTTGCGAAACCGCAAGATTGATGGCTTTCTCCTCCGAACGGTCGCCCTGCGCGCCTTCGTCTCTTCCCCCATGCCCGGCATCAATGATCACTTTTTTGACCGGATGCGGCAATAAGACCGAACCATCATATTCTCCCGCGTCAATGGGCTTAAATTGTATGTTGCCATCTTCTTGAGCGTTAACATTCAGATGGAGTAAAAGACCAAGCAAGGTCAATAAATAAATAATTCTCTTCGACATGTTGTTATATATTTTATGTGGGTGATTTTGGCAAGAGTTGAGATTTAGACTAAAGGTTATCATTGTTCAATTGCTTCATTGTTCAATTGTTATTACGGTTTTTTGCTTCACAAAAAACTAATTTCAACCATGAAACCATGTAACAATAAAACAATGGTAGTGGCTTCGCCGCGTTCCTAATTCGCACTTCTGTCCTACCAAACTTTGAACTCAAAAAAATGAATTGGAATAGTATTTGGAATTATGGCAGTGTACTGAAACTTTAGCAGGGTATTATCCGTCTAAATGTCCAGTCACAGGCTACCCGTCTAAGTTTGCCTAAAGCGAATACTCGTCAGACGAATCCCTTTATTCAGCGCGAATATTTTGTGAGACAAATCACTACATTTCACAAAAAACCTTCGTCAGACGAGTGCGCCCCGCAACTTGAGTTCGGCAAAGTTAGGCAGATAGCCCAGTCACAGAAAATAAGGTTCAGAATGAACCAGTTATCTGATTTTATAGTTCTAAACATAAGGCATTCACCCAAAAATTTTCACGTATGAAAAAACTACATTTTATCTGTTTGTTATTCGCCGGATTATCGGCTTTTACAGGATTTGCACAACCCAATGAGGAGATTTTGGTTCAGAAAGACCAACAAGAGATTCAGGAAGAAACAATGGAAATTCAGGGGCAAATCGTCAAGGTAATGATTATTGGCGAAGACACGCTTATCGTGGCAGACCTTGAAGAAGCCGAAGTCGCAAGTCCGCGTAAATTTAAAAATAATGATGAGTATCGCCACTACTTGCGTATGCGATACCATGCTACAAAGGTATATCCTTATGCCGTAGAAGCGATTAAGGTATTCAGAGAAGTAGAGTACTGGTCGCAAGGTAAAAAGAAACGCGAACGCAAGAAGCATATCAAGCGATTGCAAAAGGACTTGAAAGAAAAATTTGAAGATCCGCTCAAAAATCTCACGCGTACACAAGGACGCATACTTGTAGAGATGATTGAACGCGAAATCGAGACGCCTGTTTATCATGTCATCAAAGAATTAAAAGGTCCTATCAAAGCAACTTGGTGGCACAATATCGGCAAAGCATGGGGCTACAACCTCAAAGAAGGTTATGACCCGGAAAAAGACCCGATTTTGGAAAGTATTCTCAGTACACTGAAAATTGAACATGAAGTGAGTGAGTAAAATTCCAAAAATTGACAAATTCCAAATTCCAAAAAACAAATTCCAAATTCCAATTTATTGACGGCGCACAAACTATCGTTTTGTGTGCCGTTTTTATTACGACATTGATTATTGGGAAGCTGAAAGTGTGGAAATAGTCGGCAGACGAAGGATTTTATAAAAATTGGTGATTTGACCATTCAAATATACTCTATTTACTACCGAATTCGTCTGACGACAACGAAATTTACTTAACAGTAAACATTAGATTTAATCTAAATAAGCCTTTATGTCGTCCACCGTCAAATAAATCCCAACTACCTGCCGTATCTTTACAGCCTATTCTCAATATGTTAATATAATATTGCATCGGTGCTGAAGAACTATAAAATATTAACGGTTACACATAAAGTAACCAATACAGAAGATATTGCCGATTTTATTATTCCGACGGATGATAAAACAGAGTTGGCAAGTCGTCTGAACGAACTTAAAGCCAATTATGGCTTGGGCGAACTCATGTATTTGGCAACTTGCAATCGGGTATTATTCTTTTTTACCAACAAAATACAACCGGACACTTCTTTCATTACTTCCTTTTTTCAATCCGTTAATCCAAATTTAGCACAGCAAGATGCCGAATACATTTCGGAAAATGTGCAGTCTATTGAAGGCAATAAAGCCATACATCATTTGTATGAAATTGCGGCTTCGGTAGATTCGATGGTCGTGGGGGAGCGCGAAATTTTCAGACAACTCCGAGAAGCCTATGAAGAATGTCGAACTTATGGACTCATCGGCGACAATATCAGAATAGCGATGTCCGCTACGGTAGAAGTAGCCAAAGAGGTATATGCACGCACACGTATCGGCGAAAAATCGGTTTCAGTGGTATCGCTCGCTTTCCGCAAATTGCAAGAAACGCATGTGCCTACATCAGCGCGTTTTCTGATAGTAGGTGCAGGAAAAACGAATAGCTTGTTTGCCAAATTTATGCTCAAACACCACTATCACAATGCGGTAGTTTTTAATCGTAGTATTGATAAAGCGCAAGCGATTGCAGATGAATTGGGTGCTGAGGCGCGCGCCTTGAGTGACTTGGGGAATTACCAAGATGATTTCGATGTAATGGTCGTTTGTACGGCTGCCGTTGAGCCGATTATTACGCAGGAATTGTATGGAAAATTAGTCGGAAAAGATGAACGACAACGCATTGTAATTGACCTTTCACTGCCGAATAATGTGAGCCGTGATGTGGTCGAAAATTTTGATGTCGAATACATTGATATAGAAAACTTGCGCCAATTGGCGAAAGAAAATATGGCATTCAGACTTGGTGAAGTCGAAAAAGCCCGTCAACTTATCGGCAAGCGTGTCGAAGAATTTAAAATGCGCTTTCGCCAACGCCAAATCGAACGCGCCATGAGCGATGTACCCACCCAAATCAAAGCCATCAAATCGCACGCCGTCGAGCAAGTATTTAAGAATGAACTCGACAAACTCGACCCCGAAGCCCGCGACCTCCTCGACCGTATGATGAATTATATGGAAAAACGTTGCATCGGTATTCCTATGGTCGCTATGAAGGATGCTTACCGCAAATTGCACCATCAGGCAGGTATAAATAAGGATGCTAACCCGCATAATGTGAAGTAGTTTAAGGGAACACGAAGAAAATAGGTGGCTTATTTTCTTCGCCTTCCCCAGCCATAAATTGCCTTCAATTATATTAATTTGACGTTAGTGGCTACCCGTTTAAGTTTGCCTAAATGAAACCTCGTCAGACGAATATTTTTATTCAGTGTGATTATTTTATAAGACAAATCACCGCATTTTGCCACAACCTTCGTCAGACGAGTACGCCCCACGCAAATGAGTTGGGCAAA
>CALHBW010000068.1 GCA_937930625.1 uncultured Saprospiraceae bacterium
TATGATGGCACTCATGTAAGGTTGCTCGGCAAAATTGGGCATAGAACAATGCTGGCGAAATGCTTGTCCGTCAAAACTCCAAGCAACGGAATCAGGTTTTATGGCTGAAATTCCATTGGAGGTATCGGATAAATAAGACCAAAGTTGTTGATTGACGTTCATATTGAATTGAGTAAATGCCCAAAGAAATCTTTTTTAGTTTTAAGGTAAGCTTCATTGGTTTGGTTGGGAGGAATTTCGACAGGGATGCGTTTTTCAATCGTTATTTTACCCTTAGAAAAAGCATTCATCTTATCGGGGTTGTTAGTCAGTAGGTTGAGTCGTTTGACCTTGAGATGCTCCAATATGGTGAGGGCATCATCGTATTTTCGGTCATCATAGCCAAATCCGAGTCGTTTATTGGCTTCGGCAGTATCATAGCCGAGGTCTTGCTCTACATAGGCTTTTATCTTGTTGATGATGCCTATACCTCTGCCTTCCTGCCGAAGATATATCAAAATCCCCCCATGTTTTGCAATATAGTCCAGTGCATAATCTAATTGCTGACCACATTCACATCTTTCCGATTTGAAAAGTTCGCCTGTGATGCACTCGCTGTGAATGCGAACATTTGGCGATAGCAAGGATTGATAATTTTCTGAACTAATCACTAAATGTGGCATGGGGTCGTTAGCGTCATTACTAAAGGCAGAGAGATGAAATACTCCGTAGGCAGTCTTTAATTGAACGCGGGCTTGTTCGGTTATCATAGTTGTTAAATGCTTGTGTTTGTGGGGATGTTATATAAGTCACGTAAATATAATTTAATTTTTGTGTTTCAAAAGTAATAGTCCGCGCAATTTTTGTGAATAGATGTATAATGGATTAATTCATAATGATGTCATAGCCGAAAAGCCTGTCTTTTAAAGTTACACATCATTCAGGTGAATATAGATTAAATCAGCCATTTTCTAAAAAAATGAACGCATTTTATAGTCAATTCCTATCAAAAACACATATTTTTACCTTCAAATAACAATAGAATAATAACAAAACTATGCGAATTGTCTATCTCTCTCTACTACTCCTATTCACCGCCTGTGCCACCACCAATACGACCACGATGACCAAAGCCACGCCCGACCTCTCTACACCACACGAGCGCAATCCAAACACAACTGCGACCTATTATGAGGCAGTTGATTTTTATGAAAAATTAGCTGATACCTACCCACAAATTCGACTCGTCGAATACGGCAAAACGGACATCGGAAAACCTTTACACTTAGTTGTATTTTCTGCCGATAATGATTTCGACGCAGCTTCTTTACGAAATAAAAATAAACGTATCATACTGATTAACAATGGCATACATCCCGGCGAACCTTGCGGCGTAGATGCTTCGATGATGCTCTTGCGCGATTATGCGCTTGATGGAGAATTGCCGGAGAATATCGTCTTGGCGGTCATTCCGGTGTATAATATCGGTGGTGCAATCAATCGCAATGCCCACACGCGCGCCAATCAGGACGGACCGGAAAGTTACGGCTTCAGAGGCAATGCCCGCAACCTTGACCTCAACCGAGATTTCGTGAAAGCCGACTCGCGGAATGCACAGGCTTTTACGCAGATTTACCACGAATGGCAACCCGATATTTTTATTGATAATCATACCTCCAATGGCGCGGATTATCAATACACGATGACGATGATTGCCACTCAACACAACAAACTCGAATCCACACTCGGCAAATACCTCAACGATGACCTCATGCCCCAACTTTACGCTGATATGAAGGCGCGAAATTGGGAAATGACGCCTTACGTATATGCGCGCACCACGCCCGACGAGGGCATTATTGCCTTTTTGGATTTGCCGCGTTATTCATCGGGTTATACGACCTTGTTCAATACGATTGGTTTTATCCCCGAAACACATATGCTCAAACCTTTCGCAGACCGCGTAGCAAGTACTCGCGCGTTTATGGAATCAGTCATTGATGCCGTAGAAAAAGACGGTGATAAAATTGCCGAATTGCGCCGTCGTGCCAATGAAAATGTCCGTACACAAACTACTTTTGACATTAATTGGGAATTGGATACCGAGCGCGTCGAAATGCTCAATTTTAAAGGTTACGAAGCCAAGCAAAAACCAAGTGATGTCAGTGGATTAGACCGTTTGTATTACGACCATGATGCACCTTTTGAACAAGAAATTCCTTTTTTAAATAACTATAAATCAAGTCTTTCCATAGAAAAACCTTATGCTTATATCATCCCACAAGCATGGCACGAGGTGATTGAGCGAATGAAATGGAATGGCGTGGAAATGACACAACTTACAGCAGATAAAATCATTGAAGGTGAGGTGTATTTTATCGGTGATTTTGACACGCGCGATGCGTATGAAGGGCATTATCTTCATTCAAATGTACAGGTGGAAAAACGGGTGATGCCCCTACCCTATTTTGCAGGAGATTATATCGTAAAAGCCGACCAAATTACCAATCGCTACATCATTGAAACGCTCGAACCGCAAGCCCCTGATTCATGGTTTGCATGGAACTTTTTTGATTCAATTTTAATGCAAAAAGAACATTTTTCGCCTTATATTTTTGAAGATGAAGCTGCCGAAATGCTTCGCAATAATCCCGCATTAAAAGCCGAATTGGAAGAGAAGAAAAATTCCGACAAAAAATTTGCAGAAAGTGCTTACGCACAATTGAATTTTATTTACAAAAAATCAAAACATTACGAACCTACACATTTGCGGTATCCGGTTATGCGCGTCATCAATGCAAATGAATTATAATAGAACTTTCTTGCGTTAAAACTAAATTATTTTTCGGCTCATGTAGGAAATCAGGTGGAATACAGACTGGTTTTTACATACTACTATACATGAGTTAAAAAATCAAAAATCAACTGTCTTGCTGAATTTATTTCAGCATCTTCCGAACGATAGAAAACCAATGCCGCACAAAACATCTAACTTTTTGATTATGAATAAAATACAAAATTGCAACTCACATTTAACATCGTGCTTGTAGCTCGGGAGATTCTGAAATAAATTCAGAATGACGTACTGGTTTTAGGTTCATGTATAGTAGTATGTGCACTTACTTAGCAACCATTCAGGTGCTTTTCCTATGGCAAATGCTTCTTGTATTTTTTTGCAGATAAATTTGAAATCATCCAACTCCTCTTTCAAGTTTTCGTTCCTTAATTTATCAAGCGTATCCAAAGAATCTCTCTTAATCATT
>CALHBW010000069.1 GCA_937930625.1 uncultured Saprospiraceae bacterium
CGACAGCTATATGGCTTCTTTTACGCTTATTTTCCCCCTTGAAAACAGTTATTTATCCCGATAAACGCCCGCTTTCAAGAGGAAAACTAAGCGCAAAATAAGCTCATCAATCTGTCGAATTTATTTAATTTCTTTCACTTAGTGATTAGTTAATTAGTTATTAGTCAGCATATTAAAAGTCTTCATTTATGAAAAAGGTCATTTTTTTTTTGAGGTATCTCAATATCTAAAAATTGTTTTTAAGTAAATATTATATATTTCTAAAAATATAATTAGATTTTTGTGTTCAGGAAATAAACCTTTTATGGAGACCTTTTTCACGATATAAAGTCCATAGCTAACTAATAACCAATCACTAATCAACTAATTACTAACTCCAATTTAATGAATTAATAATCAATAACGTACTGTATTTTTTAATTGTCAATGAATTACGGATTAAAGCACTACTTATCATTATCGTGAAGTATTCAAGAAAAAAAAATCCAAACTATCAAGAAACCTCCGTGTGTTTTTTTTCGTAAATAAACATGCGGCGTCACATATTTACCCAAAAGTCTAAATAGAAATGATACAGAGGAATCAAGGTGCAGATTTAATAACGTCACAAAATACATTGGTGATTATCCCTGCAAGTAATGATGGTGGAGATATACCGACCACCCTACTTACCCTGAATGGAAAGCGGTTGATTTATTATGCGATAGATATTGCTCGCCAAATTGCCGAAAACATCGAAATTTGTGTCACTACAAGTGAAGCAAACATCATCAATATAGTAAATGAATACGGGCTTTCTGTACCATTCAAATTGCCGAATGAATTGTATAAGGTGTTGGATGTGGACGAGGCTGTTCTTCATGCTATCGACCACTATGCCCGTAGAGATATTAATTTTGATAACATAATTATATTAGCACCTCGCTCGCCTTTTTGCAAAGTCGAGCATATTTTAGAAGCTGCAAATTTACTAAAAGAAAATGTAGAGATGGTGGCTGCTGTAAAAACCCTAACCAAACCTATGGGCGGATACTATCTGACCGAAAATGAAGAAGGTTATCTGCTAAAACATTCAGGTGTGCCGACATTCAACAATGGTGGCATCTATAAATATAATAACGCTTTTGCGATACTCAAAACCAGCGCGATACGTCAATATCCACGCTCATTTTTTCGCCGCATTTGTAAGTATATCATGGACAATACAGCTTCTATTTTTGTGGAAAATATGAACGATATTGCACGATGCGAAAAAATAATGCTGACAGAAGACCCCGAATCTCAAATCTCAAATTCTATTCAATTGTGATGGTATAATACATGCAATCCATTGTTTTTCCCGGCGAAAATTTCATCTGCCTTTTGAGTTTTAAAGCAATCTTCGAAATTATATCTTGATCCTTAATCGTGGACTGATTGCTGACAGGTTCAGCCTTAATCACCCGACCATATTTATCTGCACATATATAAACTACCACTTCTCCTGTGGTTTCCGTTAGTTCGTTCATATCGGCATGGCGCAGGATTTTTCTTGCTTTCAAATCTCCCACTTCCACATTGGTGCTTGGCGGCATAGGACGGCTGCCAAAAACTTTATTTTGCCCCAATTGGGAAGCGGCAACAATATCGTTACGATCAACAGTTTTTTTATCAAAAGTAAAAGTCATTTCACCGCATTGCGTCAATGCGCTTTTTACGGCATTGAATTTTAGACTCAGTGCTTCGTTGGCAACTGCCGAAAGCGTCTGAAGGTCTTTTATCGTGGATTTGCTGCGCAACACTTGTATATGAGTGACATCGCCCGGATTGTCGGCGCAAATGTAAAGGACAATCGTACCCGACTCATCGACGTGTTGGTCGAAATTGGCACGGCTCAATAATATTCTTTGATTGATGTCTTCCACTACTTTGGCAGAGCGTTCTTGTGCAATAGCAAAATTTGTGAGGAGAATTGCGAGGAGGGCAAATGCGATTTTTTTTAATAGCATAATTGAATTGAGTTTTATTTGAAAAAAGAATTTGGTCGGCAGCTATCAGTCCTCAGTCCGCCGTTGATATGTGAGCTTGTTTCACGTTAAAGCGGTGGACTGCGGACTGACTAACTGCGGACAATTAATCCATTATTTTCAAATAACACGCCATTATGCGAGATTATTTCTTTTTAGGTATTAAAATTTCGTTAACGAATTTGTAATCATCAAAATTAACTCTAATCGTCGAGTGCGAAATTAAAGGTATAATAAAACGAAACCGTTCCTCTACCCGGCGAAAATTTCATATCTTTCTTAGCACGATTACCAATATCTTGGAGGATGGCTGTATCTTTTATAGAAGACCTTGATTTGGCAACTTGCACCTTAGTAACTCTGCCATATTTATCTACCGTCATATACAAAACGACCGTACCATTTTCGATAGGAATGCCGGATCTATTGATAAATCTGTAGATTTTTCTTCCTCCGAGTGGTCCTTCACCTTCTTCTCCATCACCCAGTCCTGATGCGCCTGACGGTCCTGTGCCGCTCGTGCCATTGCCCGGACGTGCAGGATTTCCTGCGGGTTTTGGTACGGGAACGGGCTTCGTGCCTGTACCGGGTTTTTCTGGTGATTTGGCTGGTTTTGTTGGTTCAGGAATGTCGCTTTTGCCGCTGCCTTCGGCTTGTTTGGGTTTGGTGGGCTTTTCGGGTTTGGGGTCGGGAGATTTGACCGTCTGTGTTTCGGGTGCAGAAACGGGACTCGGCGCAGGGGCAGTCTCTACAGGCGCGGGTTCCGGTTCGGGGTCGGGCATGGGAGTAGGTTCCGGCACAGGGTCGGGTTGTGGTGCGGGAGTGGGTACGGGTTCGGGATCCGGCGGTGTTGGT
>CALHBW010000070.1 GCA_937930625.1 uncultured Saprospiraceae bacterium
GGAAACGTATTAGCTGAAATCACCGGGCTATTATCCCTTTTCCATTATAACAAGGATTGAAACCTCCGTATATCGCGCTCTCACGCTATCTATACCTGAGCTATTATCGCTTTTCCATTATAACAAGGATTGAAACTCAAAATACCGTTAGCGGCATAGTCCAGGTATAAAGCTATTATCGCTTTTCCATTATAACAAGGATTGAAACACCAGCTGCCGGACTATATTAACACAGATAGTTTAGCTATTATCGCTTTTCCATTATAACAAGGATTGAAACTGAGCATCCTTTTGAACATCACTTTTGTTGGTAAGTTGCTATTATCGCTTTTCCATTATAACAAGGATTGAAACGTGATTTTTCGGGCGTGTTGGTTATTGCGATTGCCATGTAGCTATTATCGCTTTTCCATTATAACAAGGATTGAAACAAAAAAAATGGGGTTGACAATGAAAAATTATTGTCGCTATTATCGCTTTTCCATTATAACAAGGATTGAAACAAACCGCATAGTGCAGTTACGTTGGGAGGCAAGTCGCTATTATCGCTTTTCCATTATAACAAGGATTGAAACTTCGATACGTGCGGCTATCGGAGCTATCGCTGCCAATGCTATTATCGCTTTTCCATTATAACAAGGATTGAAACGTGCATTACTCTTTTTTCGGGTATCGTTGCACTTTCGCTATTATCGCTTTTCCATTATAACAAGGATTGAAACCAGGACTATCGGCGCAACTGCTGTCAAGGAAAGCGGCTATTATCGCTTTTCCATTATAACAAGGATTGAAACAAATTGCTACCTACCAAACGGATATTGAGTTCGGTGCTATTATCGCTTTTCCATTATAACAAGGATTGAAACTGGCATTAGTTACTTCATCAAGTGCATTCCTTACATGCTATTATCGCTTTTCCATTATAACAAGGATTGAAACGCCTTTAGGCTAAATGAGCCGCGTAGAATGTTGACCGCTATTATCGCTTTTCCATTATAACAAGGATTGAAACTGCATTACAGATACAATTTGAAAACTAATCACAACAATTTATTGTATTTTTGTGTATCCGTAAATCAAAACCAATCAATCACCATATATCCCAATTTGGTAGTGTAGTGGATGTAATGCTATTGAACCACTAAGCGCACTAAGGACACGAAAACATAATTAACGTGAAAGAAAACTAAGATAGCTAAAAATCTCATTTGCAGTATTTTATAAAGTTTTTAGTGAACTCTGCGTTCGTTTAGTTTTCGTGTTCTTCGTGGACTTAGTGGTTTAAGCATTACATGTACAACACTACCCCCAATTTTAATTTCAATTCCCCTCAAATCTGATTTTTACAAATCAATTTTACTTTGACATGGCGATTAAAATCGCCTGTACATTCACACTATGAAATACATCCTCGCCCTCGACCAGGGGACTACCAGCAGCCGCGCCATCATTTTTAATCAGCAAGGCGACATCGTGGCTACCGAGCAACAAGAATTTACCCAAATCTATCCGCAAAGCGCGTGGGTAGAACACGACGCTATGGAGATTTGGCAAGCCCAACTCACCGTCGCACAAAACGTCTTAAAAAAGAACGACCTCTCCCCTACCGACATCGCCGCCATCGGCATCACCAATCAGCGCGAAACGACCCTTTTGTGGGATAGACACACGGGCAAACCCGTCCATAATGCCATCGTATGGCAAGACCGCCGCACCGCCGAAATTTGTGATGGCTTGAAAGCCAAAGGATTAGAGCCGTATATCAGAGAAAATACGGGCTTGGTCGTAGATGCTTATTTTTCCGGTACGAAGGTGCATTGGATATTGGAAAATGTTGACGGAGTAAAAGAAAAAGCCGCGAAAGGAGATATTTTATTTGGTACAATGGATACTTGGTTGGTCTGGAAAATGACGGGCGGTAAAGTACACATTACCGATTATAGCAATGCCTCACGCACGCTTTTGTACAATATCAAATCACTCGAATGGGATGATAAAATGCTCTCTGAATTGGATATTCCCAAGTCGGTATTGCCCGAAGTGCGCCCATCAAGCGAAGTGTATGGGCATACAGACGCAGCACTTTTCGGTGCAGAAATCCCCATCGCAGGTATCGCGGGCGACCAACAAGCAGCCCTTTTCGGACAGGCTTGTCACGCACCCGGCATGGCGAAAAACACCTACGGCACAGGCTGTTTTATGCTGATGAATACCGGCACTACGCCCGTCGAATCCAAAGCCGGATTGCTGACGACTATCGCATGGGGCTTGGACGGAAAAGTCGAGTACGCCCTCGAAGGCAGCGTGTTTATCGCAGGTGCAGCGATTCAGTGGCTACGCGACGGATTGAAGATTATCGACTCCTCGCCCGATTCCGAATTTTATGCTATGAAAGTGAAAGATACAGACGGCGTGTATGTCGTTCCGGCATTTGCGGGATTGGGTGCGCCGTATTGGGATATGTATGCTCGCGGCGCGATTTACGGACTCACACGCGGCACCACGAAGGCGCACCTCATACGCGCCACCCTCGAATCCCTCGCCTATCAAACCCGCGATGTACTCGATGCGATGGAAAAAGATTCGGGTATTTCGCTGACTGCTTTGCGTGTGGATGGCGGCGCATCTGCCAATGATTTGTTGATGCAGTTTCAGGCAGATTTGTTAGATGTACCTGTGGAACGCCCGGAAATTATTGAGACGACAGCACTTGGTGCAGCTTACCTTGCAGGAATTGCAGTTGGTTATTGGAAAAAATCGGAGATTGCAGAGCGTTGGCAGTTGGATAACTCCTTTCCACCTGAAATGGAAAGCGAAAAGCGGGATGCCTTGTATAAAGGTTGGCAAGATGCGGTCAAACGCACTATGACGAAATAGAACACGGATTTTGCGGATTATGCAGATGAACGCGGATTTTTTTGTTTTTTATTGACGTGAAAATAGAACACAGATTTGACGGATTTTTACAGATTTTTTTATACGTAAAAAACCTCATAGGTTTTGAAAACCTATGAGGTTTGTGCGCGAATTTTATCCCTAAAAAAAATCCGCGTATATCTGCGTAATCCGCCAAATCCGCGTTCTATTCTTCTGTAGGTAAGCCAAGTTTTTCGGCGCGTACTTTCCATATTTTACGGGCGTGGGCTTGCATATCTTCCTCATTATCAAACTCATCTACAATTTCGAGTCCGAGTAGTGTTTCGATAATATCTTCTATCGTGACCAAGCCTGTGATACCGCCAAAATCATCTACGGCGAGGGCAATGTGTTCGCGCTTTTCCATCAGACGATTGAAAAGTTGCGGGATAGGTTCGTCGTTTTTGGTGACGACCATTTCGCGGCGAAGCGTGGAAAGTGGCGCATCGCCTTTTCCTTTAATCAGATTGAGTAAAATTTGGTCTTTGAGGACATAGCCCGTTATCTCGTCGAGGTTATTATCTTTATAAATTGGAATACGCGAAAAACGCATATCATTTTTATCATAAAATTCCTGTGCGCTCATATTTTCGGACATCGAAACCACGACAATACGCGGTGTCATCACGTCTGCTACGCGAATATTATCAAAACGCAACAGATTCCGCATGATATTGGATTCGCCTTCGCGGAAAACCCCTTGCGTACTCGCTATTTCGGTCATCGCCACAAAATCCGCACGACTGAGTACGCTTTTGTCTTTTTCCTTTTTAAAGGTCTTGGTAATCAACTGACTCACCCATATCAATGGAGATAATATAAAAATCAAAAAGTTCAAAGTACGTACTGCAAAAGGCGTGAGGCTTTTCCAGTTGTTGGCACCGATGGTTTTAGGAATAATTTCGGAGAGAATGAGAATCGCCAATGTCATAAATACTGCAATAGCCATTTCCCATAACTCACTGTTACCAAATACTTTAGCAGCATATTTACCCACCATAATCGCACCTAATGTATGTGCAATCGTATTGAGCGTCAAAATCGCCGAAAGCGGACGGTCTATATCGTCTTTGAATGTTTTGAGCTTTGCGGCTACGGGGCTGCCTTCCTGCTCCTTGATGCTCACATAAGAAGGGGTAATACTCAATAAGACCGCCTCCAAAATAGAACAGAGAAAGGAAAATCCTATCGAAAAAATAAAAGCAATTATCAGTATAATTACGTCTGTTGTCATGTTTAGTGTCGTGATTCGTAAACTCGTGATTTGTTGATGCGTTATTCGGATAACAAAGGAACACGAAGAAATTTTAAAGCGCAAAGGTAAGCAATTCCAAGTAAAAAATGTGGGTTGCGAGTTACGGGAGTGTAGGGCAAATCTTTAATCTTCAATGATGATAGCCCCGTAATGACTGCTTTAGCTGTCAAGTGCTTTTTATTTATAATTTATAATTAACTTTAAATCATAAATTTGTGTAGGAAATCGCTTTGTTATGGGCGCGATTTATTTTTGTACCCACTAATATTCTTAATTATAAATATTTTATGGATTTTTAACTTAGCTTGGGAAAAATATATTATAATAACAATAATGTATTTGCGTTTAGGATGGGAGATTTGTTCCGAATTTGGGCTAAAACTCGTCTGACATTTTCAAAATCTACCGATGATTTCATATTTTCCGACAAAGTTTAAATGTCAGACGAGTTTTAGCCCAAATTCAAGCCCAATGCCGTCCATTATTCAATAAAAATGAAAAATGAAAAATGGGTACAAAAACGAATACCCCCCCTTTATTACTTGACAATTAAGCGGGTTGACCGCGAATACCGTACAGGCGAATTCATTCGCCATGTAAAGAATGTGTGTATAACAAATTGCACAATAGAGATTTTCACGCAGAGGGCGCAGAGTACGCAGAGGGCTGATAATCAAAAACTCTGCGAACTCCGCGTTCTCTGCGTGAGATAGTTTGTGCAATTTGTTATACACACGTAAAGAATAGTTTGTATTTATAGTGTACTTTTTTTTAGTAAATTACAAATAAATATCCTACTACACTTGGCGATTGAAATCGCCTTTACGAGTTCCCCAACCCAAATAAAAAGGCTCACAAAGTCCGAAAACTCCATGAGCCTACCTGTAAAACCACTATTTTGTTAAATTCCAAAATCCAAGCACCAAATTCCAATTTGGGCGTATTTTCTCGGATTTGGATTTTTCTTAAAGCTAACTCTTAATTACTTTTCTAGTAATCGTCTCTGTAGAACTTATAATTTGCAGAAAATACGTACCGGGAACGAGTTGATTAATATTAATTTGGTATCTGCTTTCCTGTGAATTATAGTTTTGAGAAAATTGTTTTTTACCATTTACATCAAATAATTCCACTTGTATATTTCCTTCTTGTTCAAATGAATATTCGAGGTAAATCGCATCATTCGCGGGATTAGGATAAACTGCAATTCCACCATTAGTTCGCTGTTCAAATTTAACGACTTTTACCTGACTGTATTCAAATGAACCATCAATATCCACCTGTTTCAAACGATAATAATTATCCCCTGAAAATGGCGCAACATCCGTAAATTGATAATTACGTTCCGTCTGACTATCACCTGCGGCGGTTACTTTTCCAATGCTTTCCCATTTTTCGGCATCTGTACTGCGTTCAATATCGAAATGGTCGCTATTGATTTCGGTGGCTGTTTGCCATTTTAATATAGCATTGCGTCCGTCTTTTTCGGCTGTAAAATTGACTAATTCGACAGGTACGCTGATAAAATTCAAACAAGTATCAACATTCATTGCTATATTAATATCGGCAGCAGGATCGTAGTAAAACGTTTCTCTATCCATCAAAGGCAGATAAAATTCCAAATCAGGGGTTTGTGAAATATCCATAATTTCGATACGTACATGACAAAGTATTTCCGAAGTCGTCGGAATTTCTTCCGCAAAGCCCTTCGTCACATCCGGCAATTCCCAAACTACACCAAAGCGACTCGCTGTATTGTCTGCTGTCAAAATAGGGTCATAAATATAAATTATCCCTGATAATTGTGTGTCCAAAATGGTCATATCATCCCTTCTATCCACAAATAAGCGACCATTACTCACCACCGAAGTTCCGAAAAATCCGGGGTTATAATCCATATAAAAAATGCCATCGCTGAGATTGAAGCCGGATTCATTCGCCTCAATATATACATCAAATTCGTAAAACATAGGTGAGCCGCCCGTCACCTCTTCATTGGAGATACAATACGTCAACTCTTGTGCGTTAATTGTTGTTATTGAAATAATTAAACAATTTATAATAAATAATATTTTTTTCATGATAAGAATTTAAGAAATTAGAAAAGAGAAGTGAGAGAAGAGACGAGAGACGTGAGAGAAGAGACCAGAGACGTGAGATGAGAGATTTCTCTCGTCTCATGTCTCTTATCTCATGTCTCTCATCTATTCCGGTACTTGCGTACTTTTTGCGACATTTTTCTGCCAATGTTCGACCTTATCCGAAGGCTGTACGGTGCCGTCGAGATTGAGGTCGCCACTGAGGTAGCCGGATTGGATGACCTCGCTTTGCCAGAGTTGTTTGTCGGAGGGTTGGACATTGCCATCGCCGTTGACATCGCCGGAAATGATGGCAAATTTGCCATTGGAAAGTGGCGTCATGCTCTCGCCGCCAAATACATTTTCGGGATTGGTGAGGTCGAGCGTGACCAACTCATTGGTCGTAAAATCAATGGGTTGTGCGCTGATAATCGGCAGATGATTACGGTGTTTTACAACGACATAATACTGCCCCGGTTCGATGTCAAATTCTAATGGCAGCAGTGTACGCGGGTCGATAATCGGGTCGCAACGACGCAGCAAACCAGCCAATCTTCGCAAGATTTTTCGCGGGTCTTCGGGGCAGCGCAGCTCCACTTCTACCCAATCTACGATGGCATCTTCGCCTTCGGTTTCCAATGCTTGCGTGTTCATTTCTGTTTGGCTATTTTCGTAGGGTGATACGAGGGGCAATACGCCATTTGTACGCAGTTTGTCGCGCATCAAACCCACTTCCGGTTCAAATGCACCTTCTATAATCGCCAGTGCATTCAGGCTGACCAATCGGTGGTCATTTGGGTGCAGATTTGTAGCGTCTATGTTGTACGATACGCCGCCGAGTGGGAATCCGTTGGCATTGAGTTGAGAGACATTAAAGGTGTAGCTCTCTCTCATAAACTCGGGGTTGTAGGGCGTTTGTAAATCAAAAAATACGTCGATATAATAGGCTTCTTCAGGTTCGAGTACGATATTATACAAACAAGCATTTTCAAATAGATAAAACTCGCCATCGCCAGCATCTTCTATTCCGTCGGATTCGCTACCGCCTGCCTGCCATATTTCATATAGTTTTGGTTGGGCTATGCAGCGAATTTGACCGAAATTGAAAAAGGGATAATTCGTAAAGGGATCATCAAAATCAAAACAAATATTTATCACTTCGGTAGATTGTAAATTATTGCGAACTATCACGCGCCCTCTATTACCAAACTGATTGATAATGTTCATGTTACGATGAACGATATTGTTATTATTTCGTGTATTGGCATCAATATAAATGGGGCTGACTTCGTTTGCCATCGGGTCATCTGAAGAAACAAAACGGGCGAGTACGCAGTAGTGATTATCGCCGCCGTAAAGGTCAGGATTTGGCACATCTGTCCACGGGATTTTGACGGTAATTTTATCGCCCGGATTGAGGTCATTGGGCAGGGTGACGCTTCCGATTTCATCGCCATGAATCAAGCCACCGACAAAGAAATTTATCCAATTGGTGGGCCATACCAAGCCTGCCGATGCCTTTGTCCAGTAAGCAATCACCTCATCGCCTGCGCCCATAGCTTCGCAACCGCGATTTTCCAATTCTACATATACATAATTCGTAAATCCGTAGCGTGGATTTTCGTGCGATAGTAGGTTGTGACCAGCATTTACCGTACCCGGCAAGCTGCCGAGATTGACTTTGATGGCTTCGCTTTTCCAAATTTGTGAGGTGATGGTGTTGGGTTCTGCGCCTGTATCAGTCGGTCCGTCTTTCATGTAAATATCTTGTAGAGAAGGCGTTCCGTAGAGCGTAATATTTTCGCCGAGTGAGGCGGGAGTTGAGTTATACTGTGGAGTTTCGGCTTCCGCATCATTCGCTTCGGCGTACAAAAATGCCTCTCGCATGGATATGAAACCGTCCGAATTGGTATCAGCATTGACCGGATTTCCGTAAGCATCTGCCCCTGCGATGGCTGCTGTCCAATGAAATACAAAGGCATCGTATTCGTAGGTCGGCGCCATTGCCCAAGAGAGTTCGTCGAAATCTGCCGCAGCCGCAATGACGCGTCCGTTTGCCTGCAAA
>CALHBW010000071.1 GCA_937930625.1 uncultured Saprospiraceae bacterium
TGTATTCGGGCGATATTACGAAGACCAACTGGTGAATATCAAGAATATTTGGCGGAATTTGCCGCATGATTGGCAGTTGATTGTGAAGGAACATACGAATGCGGTGGGAGATAGAAGTTTGGCTTTTTATCAGGAATTGGATGCTTTGCCGAATTTACATTTTGTACATGAATCAACTAATTCATGGACACTGATTAATCAAGCAAAATTGGTCGTAACCGTAACAGGAACAATTGCTTATGAAGCTGCTTTGATGCAAGTTCCTTCGCTGACTTTAGCTCCTACTTTTTTTAATCGTATGAATTATTGTCGGCAAATTACGTGGAATGAATTGAATGATTGTACGGATTTGAGTTTGCTTTGTGAGGAATTGAAATCGGAAGAAGATAATCGTTTGGAATTTTGCCAATATTTGTGGCGCAATTCATTTGAAGGAACTTTTTCTGACCCAAATGCGAATCCGAAAATTATGGAGAAAGCAAATGTGCGTAAAGTGGCGGAGGGGTTTTTACGAATTTTGACTCGTGATGTGCATACATACGCGGGGGACAGGCTGGAAGCCTGTGCTACTTTATGAAATACTTGGTCGTCATATTATTTATTGCACTTTCGATGACAGATATAAGTGTGGCATCGGTGGGAAAAGCACCATTGACACCCTTTCATTTGCTGATGGCTTTGTATATCGGATATGTGACGTTGTTTTCAAAGAAATCCGCTTTGGGCTTGCCGATGCTTTTGGTGTTGCTTGGCGGTTTTTTCTTGGTGAATAATGTGATAAATTACCCTGCAATACGCCTGACTTCATTGATATATTCATTGGCTTTTGTAGCGGAGATGATTTTGTTGTACAACTTATTGAAGCAAAGTGACAAAGCACAATTAGAGTGGATTTTCGTAGTGATTTTGGGGATGTTTTTTGCAAATATATTACTCGCAACATTTGCAATGAAAATCGGACATACACGGTCATTGGCAGGTGGATTGATTGGTATTACGGAGACAGTGGACGGGAGTCGCCCGTGTGGATTTTCATCTGAGCCTTCCTATGCGGCATTTATTGTGAGTATTTGTTTTTTGTGTTGGAATAATTTACGGAATTATGCACAAGACAAAGCCTTTTATTTGATGTTAAGTGCTTATGCTTTATCGGTTGTTTTATTGGGTTCAGCTTACGGAATATTGTTAGCACTTGTGGTGGGTTTGGGATGGGTTTGGTATTACTTTAAACGTTTTGATACAGCTCTGAAATTAGTACTTTTAGTACCCTTTATTTTAATGGCAAGGTCGGCAACTAATTTTGTACAATATTCAGATAATGAGTCGATTGTAAGGCTTCGTGAAGTAGCTGAAATTTTGGAAAATGATACTTATACCACTGAAAAAATGATGAGAAAACTACAAAAAGCAGACCCTAGTGCCTTTGCCCGAATTGGTGTGCCATACTATCTGTTTAAAGATGAAAAAGACTTGGGAAAACTGATGCTCGGAAAGGGCGCAGGTGCAGCAGGTGTGGACATTCCGAAGGCTATGGCAGGTTTTGTAATTGACGAGGATGACGACGAGTTTGATACGGGGATTATACCTGCATTTATTTATGATTACGGTTTTATTGGCTTTGGTTTGTTGTTGGTTTTTGTGGTCACTTTTCTTTGGAAATTACCGTTTACTTTTTGGTTGTTTTTTGTGATGTTATTGCCGAATGCGAATATCAATACGCAGTTGTTTTGGTTTTTGATAGCGGCATTTTTGGGGACTTCTTTATTCGCGCTTCGCGCAGCGACGGTTGGTGACGATACCGTAATGACTGCTTTAGCTGTCAAGTGAGTTGAAAAAAAAATAATTATAATATATTCATTTAAAGCAATTTATAAATTAAAATTGTTATACACTTGACAGCTAAAGCAGTCATTACAGGGCATTTTCGTCCGATAATTTCAGACTCAATGAAAAAAATTAAACTTTTAGTAGATGCCCGTAATTTTGGGGGCGAAGGTCAGGGCAGCTTGACTTATTTGAAGGGCTTATATTTGGCTTTGCTGGAAAACTATGGCGATGTATATGAATTGTATTTTGCAGGATATGATGAGGCGGCGGTGATGGAAGTTTTTGGCGCGTATAATGTTCGTTTTTTATTATTAAAAAATAAATCGCGATTGAAATTATGGTTGAATGAATTTCCTGATTTAATTCGCGAAAATAATATTGAATTTGCTCATTTTCAATACATTACACCAATAAAAAAAACCTGCCAATACATCGTCACTACACATGATGTATTGTTTAATGACTTTCCGGGAGAATTTGGTTGGAGTTATCGAACCCAACGTAATTTTCTGTTCAAACGCTCACTTTTACAAAGCGATATTCGGCTGACAGTTTCGGAATATTCACGTCGAAAAATAGCTCAACATTACCGCATTGACGCAGATACTATCTCCATTACCCCTAATGCGCCGATGGAGTCATTTCTCCAACCTTTTGACCGAAATAAATCAGAACAATTCGTACAAGATAAATTTGGATTGGATAAATACATCCTTTACGTAAGTCGGCTCGAACCTCGTAAAAATCACTTGGCGTTATTGGACGCATGGCAGGATTTAGAATTAGCAAAGCAAGGCATACACCTTGTCTTTGTAGGAAATAATACATTGAATGACAGTTCATTAACCCATTCATTTAATCATTTAACCGAAAAAGAAACTGCTCATTTTCATTGGATGAAAAATGTAAGTGATGAGCATTTATTGGAATTGTATCGTGCTGCTAATTTATTCGTTTATCCATCGAAAGCCGAGGGATTTGGCATACCGCCATTGGAAGCGGCGGTATTGGGCGTGAATACGATTTGTTCGAATGTAACTGCTATGCAGGATTTTAATTTTTTCAAAAACAATCATATCTCACCCGATAATTTGGACTTATTGAAGACGATGATTTCGCAGAACCTGACACTAGCTCCCGAACGAGTTGAGTTGGACAATATTGCTCGTATTATTCGTGAAAAATATTCTTGGGAAAGAAGTGCGGAGGTATTGCACGGAGAGGTTTTGAGGTGTTTGGATGTTGCTTATCGGAGGATTGCAGCGTAGGTGGTTAACACGCAGAGGGTGTTAGAGTTCGCAGAGGCTTGATAATTATCCTCTGCGAACTCTGTGTTCTCTGCTTGAAACAAATTGAACGTTTTATAGGGAATTGCTTGGATAAAACAATTTAAATACTGGACTTTCTATCTTTAATGTCATATATTGCATCTAAAAGCAATTTTTTGTAAATTTATTCCAAATATTGGCTTTTTATTTAAAAAACAAGAAATGCTCATCGAATTTTCAGTTAGTAATTTTAAATCTATTAAAGAAAGTAAGAGCTTAAAATTAGCTTCGTCCAAGAAATTTTCATCTAATGAACTTGAGGATAATATTACCTTGCCGGATGAATTTTATAAGGTATCAATCGTTAAATCTGCGGTGCTGTTTGGGGGGAATGCTTCGGGGAAAAGTAATATGCTAAAGGCTATTCAAGCACTATCTTTCTTGGTTGAACATTCTATGAACTTCAAACTTGATGAAAAAATAGAACTGTATAGTCCTTTCAAATTATCGGCTAAAAATAAGGCTAATCCAACCAATTTTAACATTCTTTTCATTGCAAAAAATAATATAAAATATTTTTACAATATTGAGTTTAATGCAACTCAATTTTTAAAAGAAGAACTATATTTTTATCCTCAAACTGAAAAGCCGAGAAAGACACTGGTTTTTAGACGAACTTTAGGAGAACAGACCGAATTTGGAACATATTATGAAGGCACGAAAGTAATCGAAGTTTATGATAATCAACTCATTTTATCTCAAGTTGCAACTCGCCCTATAAAATCATTGATTGCCCCTTTTCGTTTCTTTTCAAAATATTTATTCTGCTCTACTATACATGATACAAGGTATGATGATGCGATTATTCAATCATTTACGAAGCTGCTGAATGAACAATCCTCTGCGTTTAAAGCTAATATTAATAAATTAATCAGAGCTGCTGACACCGGAATCCTTGAAATCAGAACAAAGGAGCATAAGGAAGAAGCCTTCAAATTTCCAGAAGATATACCTCAAAAAGTAAAAGAGGAATTAATTGAAAGATTTAGACATCGCATCAAAACAGTACATAATGTTTACGAGGATGGCAATGAAAATGAGAAAATTATAGGTGAAGAATTATTTGATATTACTGAAGAATCAACGGGTACAATTAAGTTATTGGTTGTAGGTGGGCTTATCCTTGATGCACTTGAATATGGGTCAACAATTATAATTGATGAATTGGATAAAAGTTTGCATCCGCTTGTTTCCGCAATGCTTATTCAATTATTTAATAGCCCTGAGAACAATCCGAATAACGCCCAATTAATTTTTGCCACACATGATATATCCTTGATTAACAGGAATTTATTCAGGTTAGACCAAATCTATTTTGCTGAAAAAGATTTTAAAGGAATATCCAATTATTATAGGTTATCAGATTTTACGAATTTATCCAAAGTTGCACCATTATCCAAATGGTATCTGTTGGGCAGATTTGGAGCAACACCTATGATAGACGAATATGAACTTTCGCTTGATTTAGACAATGTAGAAAAATATGAAAGCCAACAAGTACATTAGAATACTTTGCGAAGGTGAAAAGACTGAACCAAACTATTTTAGGGGGATTATTAAGGCGAATAGAATACGGGGAGCGCGTGTTGTCAAACCAAAAGATAATTCTCCTTTGGGTATCGTGAAGGCAGCAAAAGAGGAAATAAAAATTGCCAAAAAATCTAAAATACCTGCTTCCGAAATAGAGGTTTGGGTGGTATTTGACAAAGACCAACATGCCAAGCTGCCGGATGCCTTTCAAATGGCAAGAGATAATGGAATTAAAGTTGCTTTTTCAAATGTCTGCTTTGAATTTTGGGTTTTATTGCATTATGAAAAAAGTACCAAACCCTTCTCAAATTGTGATGAAATCATAAAATATATCAGAACAAATCATGATGCCGATTACCTGAAAAAGAATGACCACTACGAAAGACTTTATGATAAAATTGAGGCAGCTATCACTAATAACAAGTGGTTGCTTAACAAACATTGGATATATGAACTCGAAAAAGGAACAGCTATATATGACTTAAATCCTTATACAGATGTTTACTATTTGGTTTCATTCCTCAGAAATTTAGACTAAGAGCATGTTTGGGCGTTTTTCTGCCTGACAACCAATATCTTGTGAACTTGACTTCATATCAAATCAGTCACTTATCCCAATAAACTCCTTCTTTGATATTTCGCCAAAACCACAAGCTATTGATTATCAGTTTAAAAAACGCCCAAACATGCTCTAAAACAAAAAGCGTCATTTCGATTGAATCGAAATGACGCTTTTTGTTTATAAAATTTATCTCGCAACTCGGCACTCGCTACTCTTAATACCCCTCATCATGCACATCATCACAGTGATAATGTTTTTCTTCTTTCTTCTTTGGTTTTTGGGTTTCTGCACCGCCGTGCTTCGCTTTTAATAACTTCTGAATCAGTCGTGCGCGTTCTGCGCGGATGGCTTTACGTTTTTCGAGGTCGTCATTTTTATCGTAAAATTTGATACCATCTACAAAGGTCATTTCTGCCTGTGCATAGACGGAAAGCGGATTGTCCGACCAAAGGACAATATCCGCATCTTTTCCGGTTTTGATGCTGCCTACACGGTCGTCTATACGTAGGAGTTTTGCCGGATTTAGTGTCACAAATTTCCATGCTTCTTCTTCGCTCATATCACCGTACATG
>CALHBW010000072.1 GCA_937930625.1 uncultured Saprospiraceae bacterium
GGTCCGGCAATCATCATCATATTATTGGTATCTCCACCAATTTCGACACCACCGATGTGTACACTACGCTTATGCGAAAGGTAGTCTGCACTCGCCAATTGTAGGTCATTTTCAAAGGTAAATGTCTCGGCTACCATGCCGTCCAATGCAGCGTTGATTTCTTTTGTTTTGGAGGACGTGACGAGGGTTTGTACGCCATTTTCGGTGAGGTGAATGGCGTTGATTTTTTGGGCGAGTTGGGCGGCTGATTCGGGGGTGATATTTTGTTTTAATTTTATTATCATGTTGTAAAAATTTAATTCGGGCGTAGGGACAGGTCGCGACCTGTCCCTACGCCCGAATTTTATATTATTCGCCTTTAATGAGATTAAAAAACGTCACCGCCCCTTTCACACAATTTTCCGCATCCACGACAGGCGCGTAATTAATCGGAAAACGCTGCGCTTTGATGTGTCTCAACATCTGATTAACGGTATAATTTTCTTGAATGGTAAATGGTTTTTTATTGATAATTTGGTCGATAGGAATGTCGTTGAGATTGTGAATATTTTGAATTAAAGCGCGACGAATATCTGCATTTGTAATAATTCCAACCAATTGATTATCATTATTTTGAATCATGACAAAACCTGCTTTATAATTTTCTATGGCATTTAAAATACCTAAAAAATCCAAATCATTTTCCTGCAAAATAGGAGCTTCGCCATTGGTGAGCATAAAATCACGGACGCGATATTCGGAGGTGAAATTATCGCCTTTCAAATCCAACATCGCTACGCCCAAATAATCGGCTTTAAACAGATACGAACCCGACACTACCGACGAGACGCCCATATTGCGAAGGATGAAAGAAACTTCCGCATTTACACCGCCATCTACGTGTATTTTTTTTTCGGGAAAATGCTTTGCAAACGCACGTATTTTTTTAAAATTTGATTTGTTGAAACGTCCGCCACTTTGCCCCGGCGTAGTTGCCATCATTAAAATGAAATCAAAGCGATTTTTATACGTTTCAAAAACGGAAATATCTGTATTTGAGGTGATTGCAAGTCCTAATTTCGAATGAATGTTGGCGGGAACTTCAAGTGGTTTGGTCAGATTTTCATATTGAAAAGTGACGTATTCTACAGGTGTTTTTTCCAATAAAGAAAAATACACTTCGGGCTGCTCTGAAATGATGTGTAAGTCGATTGGTTTGTTGCCTGTTTTTCGGATTTTTTCAATATCCTCAAACACACGCACATCGTCATTGCAATCAATATGATACATGTCAATGCCGTGTTCGTCCAACTCGCTGATGAGCGTGGGCAGAGGCACATTTGGGCGGGCGTATATGGAAGCGGAAATTTTCATCGGTGTGCTACGAAAACCCCGTAATGACTGCTTTAGCTGTCAAGTGTTTTTTGTTTTAATAAATTTAAAAACACTTGCTTACAAATATTTTTCTACTGCACTTGACAGCTAAAGCAATCATTACGGGGTTGTGATGGAATTTTTCTTATTTTCAAGTAGTTGTTTGCGTTGTTCTCGCAGTTGTTCAACCGTAAAAAACTCTCCGTTTTCCACTCGTTCTATCGCTTCTTTAGCTTGCTTTCTAAATTCTTCTACACCGACAGGCGTACCGTCCATACGATAACCAATGATTCCTGCTTTACAATCGGCTATGGAATGTTGTATTTCTTCCAATACACTAACATTGTCAATTTCGCATATTCCCTTGATAATATCAATTTTTAATTTAGCTAAACTCATGTTTCAAAATTACACTTTTTCCAACATATTTGTATGTAATTTACAAGCAAATCCAACATTTTTTATCAAATCCAACAATTCTACGAATAATCCCCTTTTTCAACTTGACATCTTCATCTCAAACCCATAACTTGAAGAATGATTTTAATTTGAAAAATTATATGGTTATATGGCTCAATGGTTTCATTGTTTTGCAAGAGATTAAGAATCAAATTAGAAAAAACTTATAAGGCTACCCATCTAAGTTTACTCGGTTGGTTTTACTCGGCAGACGAAGGCTATTTTGAAATGCGGTGATTTATTGCGTAAATTATTCGCTTCGGGCAAAAAGGATTCGTCTGACGAGATTCATTTAGGCAAGGTTAGGCAGGTAGCCACTTATAACAATGAAGCAATCGAACCATCAAACCGTAAACCTACACTCTCTGACTTTTTGACGTGTTTTGACGCGGTAAAACTGCTGTTTTGTCCGAAAAAAATGGCTTTTCCTATGATTTATGCGGTGGCATAGTAGTTGAATACGAATGGCACAGCTAATTTTCATGGCTTCATGGTTCAATGGCATCATTGTCTCATTGCTGCATCGTTCAATTGTTTTCTTTATAATTATTTAGAGAATAAATCACATAACAATCGAACAATGAAACAATCGAACAATCGAACCATACATCCATGAAACAATGAAACCAAACGAGGAATCTACACATGAGTATGTTTGAAGATATTTTTTTTCCCCAGAATTTTGATGAGGGAGTTGAGTTTATGCCTTTATTTTCCATCGGAGATGAAGAAGACGAAGAGATTGATCTGAATGGTGATTTTGACGATTTACCCTTGCTCGCACTCAAAAATACAGTGCTGTTTCCGGGCATCGTGATACCAATTACGGTGGGGCGTGATAAGTCTATCAAAGCCATCAATGAAGCTTACGATGACAAACGCCTGATTGGAGTCATTTCACAGCGCAGTTCAAAAATCGAAGACCCCAAAATGAGTGACCTCTTTCAAGTCGGCACTTTGGCGCGTATTATGAAATTGCTCAAAATGCCTGACGGTACGATTACTGCTATCTTGCAAGGGCAAGGGCGTTTTGGCTTGAAGTCTATTACGCAGACCGACCCGTTCTTGATTGGACAGGTAGAAACCTTAGCGGACATTGAGCCGACCAATGAACGCGAATTTAAAGCCATTACAGCTTCTATCCGCGATTTGGCAAAGCAAATTATTGAGCTTTCGCCGAATATTCCTTCCGAAGCCGCAGTGATTTTGCGAAATATCGACAATAGTGTTTTCCTCCTTAATTTTATTGCTTCTAATCTTGGTGTCAAAATTGACATCAAACAAGCCATTTTGGAAATCAATGATTTGGCGAAAAAAGCAGAGATGATTTTGGAGCAGATGGATGGCGAACTCCAATTGCTCGAACTCCGCGACCAGATAGAAACAAAGGTACGTGGCGACCTCGAAAAACAACAACGCGATTATTTTCTCAATCAACAACTCAAAACCATTCAGGAAGAACTCGGCGAGGGCGGCAATGAACAGGATTTGAGAGAATTGGAGCTACGTGCCAAGAAGATGAAATGGTCGGAAGAAGTGGGTGAAGTATTTGATAAAGAATTGAAAAAACTGCGCCGTATCAATCCCGCGATGGCAGAGTATTCGGTGACACTCAATTACTTAGAGTTTTTGCTCGACCTTCCGTGGAATGAGTTTACAAAAGATAATTTTGACCTTAAAAAAGCTCAAAAAGTACTTGATAAAGACCATTTTGGACTCGACAAAGTGAAGGAGCGTATCATTGAACATTTGGCAGTATTGAAACTGAAAAATGATATGAAAGCCCCGATTATTTGCTTGGTCGGACCTCCCGGTGTTGGTAAAACTTCGCTTGGAAAATCAGTCGCTACGGCACTCAAACGCAAGTACATCCGCATGTCGCTCGGTGGGCTGCACGACGAATCAGAGATTCGCGGACACCGCAAAACCTACATCGGCGCGATGGCAGGGCGTATCATGCAATCGCTCAAAAAAGTAAAAACTTCTAATCCCGTTTTTATACTTGATGAAATAGATAAAGTAGGAAAAGATTTTAGAGGCGACCCGTCTTCTGCTCTACTCGAAGTGCTTGACCCTGAACAAAATAATACTTTTCACGACAATTACCTTGATATAGATTACGACCTTTCAAAAGTCTTATTTATAGCAACTGCCAATTCGCTTTCGACCATACAACCTGCACTTTTAGACCGTATGGAAATCATTCATGTGAGTGGTTATTCGCTCGAAGAAAAGGTAGAAATTGCAAAGCAACACCTCATTCCGAAACAGCGTGGAGAGCATGGCTTGAAAGCTAAAGACATCCGCATCAAACCTACGATTATCGCGCAAATCATCAAGCAATACACCCGCGAATCAGGTGTGCGCGAACTCGACCGCCGCATGGCTGCCCTTATGCGAGGTACTGCCAAAAAAGTGGCAATGGAAGAGGAATATAACGTTACGCTCAAATCCGAAGACCTATATGGTCTGCTTGGTCCGGTCAGATATAGCAATGAACGCTATACCGAGCCGCACATTCCCGGTGTAACGGTGGGCTTGGCGTGGACTTCAGTAGGTGGCGATATTCTTTTCGTGGAGGCGAGTTTGAGTTCGGGCAAGGGCAAAATGACCCTCACCGGAAACCTCGGCGATGTGATGAAAGAATCTGCTACGACTGCCCTCAGCTACCTCAAAGCCAATAGCGAATCACTCGGTTTGGATGCCAAACTTTTTGAAGAAAAAGACATCCACGTACACGTACCCGAAGGCGCGATTCCGAAGGATGGTCCGTCAGCAGGTATTACGATGTTGACTGCGCTAACTTCCGCATTTACAGGACGTTCTGTGAAGCCTTTCCTTGCGATGACAGGTGAAATTACGCTGCGTGGAAAGGTGCTACCCGTAGG
>CALHBW010000073.1 GCA_937930625.1 uncultured Saprospiraceae bacterium
AACCATTAACCATTAACCATTAACCATTAACCATTAACCATTAACCATTAACCATTAACCATTAACCATTAACCATTAACCATTAACCATTAACCATTAACCATTAACCATTAACCATTACCTAGAAATAACTGAAGCTATCCCATTATTGGAAGACCAAAAGGATTTATCCTGACCGTCAATATCTCCATTCATGGTGAAGTCTGCCGGTGAATATTGATAGAATAATCCGTTTTGTGCATCCCAGATTGCTTTATCCAGACCATTAAGGTCGTAACCTCCTGCATCGCCTACTTGGCTAGCGTCGCCTGCGTACATACAATACTTGCTACCAACGAGTTTTTGTCCTGCGCTGACGGTGTTATTAGTACCAAAATTATAGGTCAGCATATTGCCAACCAGATTGACAGGTGAACTTGTGAGAACACCTGCATGATTACGGTGTTCTATCAGGATATAAAAAGGGCCTGAAATACTTCCATCCAGTACGCAAGGGTCGATAAATTCTACTGACCCGTCTTTTTTCAATAAGGCTGCTGCCTGTGCTACTTCTGTGCTGATATTCATTCCGGTGCGGAAAGATACCAATACCCAATCGACTACATCAGCGTCATAATTTGCATTCGTCCAACCTGCACCTTCTGTTCCGAAATAATTCCAGGGAGCAATATTGTAAGGTTGACCGGCGGGAGTTGGTATGCCGAGCGGACTAATAGGTGTTTTTCCCGGTAGCATACCTCTGTCGTTCAATCCTGTATCCATCTGACCACTTGCTTCATTCAATGGACCTTCTAAAAAGACGGTAAGGTCAATACCGACACAAACTGCTGATTGCAATTCGGTGGCTAATGTAAACCAATCATTGTCATTAAAAGCTATTTGATTGAATGTGAGGATATTGCCTGAGATAGATGCTCCGAAAGTATGTATCGTTGCGTTGGAAAAATTGCCATCGTCACTATCAATCATCAGACCGTAATCATTCGCGTTGAATGGTCCGCTCATTCCCAATTCACCTAAATCAAAACTGACTGATACTGTTCCTACATCGCCCGTCTCTGACACGCGCCATTCGCGTGCAATTCGCTGAGTTGCTGTACCCGGAACTTCTGAACTAATCATTGTTGTTGCCGCGCCGTCATTTCCCCAAACCAAGTATTCATCTTCGTTTAGATTGCTTGGTACATTCATGCGAACTACTGCACCTGTTTCTTCGCTTTGGCTGTTGGTTTGATTTAAATTTTGGTTAGCATCTTTACCCAAACCGGCTATATTTTCAGGATACGCCGGGTGGTTAAAATACACATGATTTTCTTCCGGAATATTGATACCATAACGTACATTCAAGTAAGAATGTACTTGGTTCATTTCCGCAGAGGTGAGAAAACGATTAAAGATGATAACTTCTGCTATATCACCTTTCCAGTGATTGGAAGTAATGCCCGAACCGTCGTATTCTTGTCCAAGTGAGGCTTCATTTGCGCCTGAATTTTGCAGATTGTGTGTCCAGGGGGCAGATAATTCAGCATTTACATAGCCATCGACATAAAAATCTTGCTCCAGTTGAAAGGAAACCATCGTTTTCCTGTCGTGCATATTCTCGCTCCACATGACAGGAACGGTATTGTCATAGGTCAATTCTCCCGTTAATTTATGACCGAATTTCAGACGGTCACTGCCATTTGCATGGGTAGATAAATAATAACCTACATCACTATCCGAACTCGGAGTCATTACCGTAAAAACGGTGCAATCACCCGAAAGTGGAGCGGCAGCTACATCCATTCTCATGTAGTCGTCCACTCCGTCAAATCGTAATATTTTGTGTCCGTTAATTTGGCTATTAACCAGCGTAGGTCTGTGAGTAGCAAGACTTTGTATCGCAAAACGTGTGGTATTCCCGTCCACATTATTCCATCTTTGCACTTGTGCTCCTCCTACAACCTGTTCATCTGCACGAAGCCACATGTATAGATTAGAGGAAACATTGCCCGGAGATTGGGCATATGAAGACAAAGAAAAGCTCGCCATAAGGACAAGCGACAGATAAATCTTAATTATTTTTGTAAATGTACAATTATTCATAATTAGAATCAGGGTGGTCTCGTGAATGTAGATAGTATAGAAAATGGATGGATAAGTGCTTACTTTCGATAGGTAAAACTAAAGGAAGGGACGTTAATGTTTTAATAAAAAATAACGCTAATGTGACAGGGTAAAATTAAATAAAATCTTAATGAGTGGTGGTGAGGGCTATGAGTTGTGGGTTATGAGCGAATCTTTATCGTAATTTGATAACTATTTTTGTTGGTATTTTTCTTTACTTTAGAAGACTTAGAAGGTGTGTATTGATATTGAATAGCAGTTTTTTTAATTTCGGATTTAGGTGTTTTTTGTTGAGGTAATCTGAAATTAATGGTAAGGGTTTTGTTGAAAGTGACTTTCATACCGCGATTTTTAGGCACTTCAAAGTGTAATAAATGTACCAAGCGAATGGCTTCTTCATCACAGCCATATCCAAGCCCCTTTTCTACCTTTGCACGAATAACTTTCCCTTTATGATTCAGCGAATAGGCTACGCGTACTTTGCCTTCTATCTTTGCTTCCAAGGCTTTTTTAGGATAGCGCATTTCTTTTTTAATCAATTCATTAATTGCTGCTCGCCCACCGGGGTAGGAAGGTCGTTGAATGAAGTTTTTTGCTTGTTTTGATTTTTTCATGTGAAGAGCAGTTGATAGTTCATGGTTGATAGTAGGGGAATTGAATTCATCTATGAACTATCAACTAATTTTCCCCAAAATTAATCATAAATTCGTTGCCATGCTGCTATTTCAGGCTTAAATGCCGCAATGAATAGTAACAAATCCCACCGAATCCAATAAACAACATGGTATGAAAGACGAGAAAAGGGTGATTTTCGATATATATCATTTGAAAAATGATAGCAAAAAGAAAATATAATGCGAGTATGCCTTCCATGATGGTCGTCCATGTAATTTTTTGGGCGAGATAGCTGCGATTTCGGAAACTATCTTTAAGATTGTTGATATTGAATTTTGGAGTGCGGATGAAGGCAGTTTTTTTACCGATATAACCCTGCAAAACCGCGATGGTATTGTGCAGGGAAAGCCCCATTGAAAGGGAGAGGAAGATGGGATAGATGAAAATGAATTTTAGCAGTGTACGAAGATAATTTTCTTGCCGAATGGCGTGTACATTTGCAAAATAATAGACGATACTCATCGCAATGACAGCTATATAAAATACACCTGCATAGGTCATATCAACGTGTATATGCTCTAACACAAACATCATCGGAACACTCAAAATAGCGAGTAAGAAAATACACACAAACACACTACTTCCCATCAAATGCACTGTGCCATGTATCTTTTTACGAAGAGGAATAGGGGCTTTCCAGATGAGTGGAATCATCTTTCGGGCGGTTTCTGCGCCGCCTTTTGTCCATCTGAATTGTTGGGATTTTAAGCCGTTCATTTCGGCGGGAAGTTCGGCGGGTGCGCCTACTTTTTCGAGGAAAACAATTTGCCAGCCTTTGAGTTGGGCGCGGTAGCTGAGGTCGAGGTCTTCGGTGAGGGTGTCAGCTTCCCAACCACCTGCGTCGTCGATAGTTTCGCGTCGCCATACGCCTGCCGTGCCGTTGAATTGAAGCAGACAATCGCCCGCATATCGCCCGTGTTGTTCGACGGTAAAGTGTACGTCCAATTGCATCGCCTGCAAGCGTGTGAGGAGCGAATAATTTTTGTTGATATGTTCCCAACGGGTCTGTACGACGCCTATTTTTTCATTTTTAAAATAAGGCAAAGTACGACGTAAGAAATCAGGATTAGGCAGAAAATCTGCATCAAAAATTGCAATGAAATCTCCCTTTGCAAATTGCATACCATCGCGTAGTGCGCCTGCCTTATAGCCTTCGCGTATCTCGCGAGTTACTTGCTTGATATTGAAACCCTTAGCTGTGTATTCTTCTACTTTTTTACGGGTGATTTCGAGTGTCTCATCTGTCGAATCGTCCAGTATGTGAATTTCGTATTTGTCTTTTGGATAATCAAATTTTGCAATATTATCAATCAATCGCTCTACTACGTAGAGCTCATTATATATCGGAAGTTGAATCGTGACAAAAGGCAGCTCTGAATCTCCATTGAGTGGTTTCAAATCCGGTTTAGGTTTACCATTTTTTTTGTGGTAATAATACAGTAAATGCGTCTGCATCAGGCAATAAACCGTAATATATAATAAAGCTAAACAGTAAAATGTAATGAGTACGTAAGTGATAATTTCCATTTATTTTTAATGGTTAACGGTTAATGGTTAATGGTTAATAATTAAATCAATGTTTTTGCGAAGCAAAAACATGTCATTAAGCATTAACCATTGACCATTAACCATTATTAAAGAAGTTTAAAAATTGTCCAGAGAATTTTGTGTCCGGCGAGTATCGTGCCTTTGACTGTGCCGGAGACTTTTGATTTACCGATGCGTTTGCGATAATTGACCGGGACTTCGGTGCATTTGTATTTCATTTTAGCGGCTTTGACTTGCATTTCTACTGTCCAGCCGTAAGTGGTATCTTGCATATCGAGGTCGAGGAGTTTTTGCCATTTGATGGCGCGAAAAGGTCCTAAGTCTGTAAATTCATATTTGTAAAATAATCGTATCAAATTGGTAGCAAGCCAGTTGCCGAAGATTTGTTGAGGCGTCATTGAGCCGCGTTCCAAGTTGCCTAATGCCCGTGACCCAATCACCATATCCATTTCATTATCAGTGATTTGTGCGACCAATAATCGTGCTTCTTCCGGGTAATCCGAGTAGTCGCCGTCCAGAAAGACGACAATATCCGGCTGCTCTTCGGCGGGTTTATTTCGTAGATAATTGATACCTTTCAGACAGGCATGACCGTAACCTTTTTGTGGTTCGTCGAGTACCGTAGCACCGCTTGTACGAGCAACTTCGGCAGTGCGGTCGGTACTACCGTTATTACATACGATAATTTCGCGGATAAGGTTGCGCGGAATTTCTGCGAGGACTTTATCCACAGCATTCTCTTCATTAAACGCCGGAATGATGATGTCGATAGTTGTGTGTTGCGGCATGTTTGGTAGCGTGTTAATTTTGCGGACTAAAAGTACGGAAAATTTGGGGCTTGGATGTCGGTTGGGAGACATCGAAAAGCCTTATTTGTTTTAAGGCTTGATTTTTTGGATATATTCGAGTGTGACACCAAAATCTTCTGCAATTTCTTCTTTCGTGAGTTTGCCTCGTCTTAATGCTCGTAGTATTGAGCGATTGACTTTTTCCTCTGCTTCTATTGCTTTTTCTTGTGCTTCTATTGCTTTTTGTTCTGCTTCTATTGCTTTTTGTTCTGCTTCTGTTGCTTTTTGTTCTGCTTCTTTTCTTTTCTGTTCTTCCTCTTTTCTTTTTTGTTCTTCCTCTTTTCTGCCCATTTCAATGTTGAGGGCTAGGGTGGCTTTTCGCATTTCTTGTATATTGGCTTCGTAGTGTTCCATTGGCGTTATGTTATTGTTTTCGGCAATTTTGGCAGCTCTTGCAACGGCAGGGTTGGCTAGATTGATATTTGGGTTTTTAGGGTTGTGAATAGATTCTTTAATGAGTTCAAGCCAGTCTTTGATTTCTTGCGGGGTGTTCTCATCCACAAATTCGGTGTTGAGCATCACCATTTTGTGATTGTGCATGTGCCGATATTGACCTTCGAGTGTGCGCGGGTTGATGTCGGTTATTAGTACATCATCTTTTATCGGCTTTCCACTTTCTTCTGCTATCTGATAAGCACGGGTGACGACGACGATGACATATACTTCTTTATTAAATTCATACAGATTACCACTATTCAATTGTACATCCACCAAATTACCAAGAAAATAATGCAAAAACCGCCGATAGGTATAGTCATAATCGACTTTTTGAATTTCTACAACGGTGCGATTTGTAGTATCTTCAGCAAATAAATCCATCCTAAAATTAATTGCCCCGACTTGTGGTGACAGAGATTTCTCCGTCTCGACTTTATCAATTTCTAAGTCAAGTCCCAATACATCCTTCACAAAGCCTTTGAATACTTCTACATCCGTAAAGACTTTTTTGAAATGCACCTCATTATCAAGATTGATGAGCATAATGTCTTAATTTAAAGTTGCCTTATAATAATCCATGATTACTTGAAAAACACCCAAGATTTTCTCTAAGTCGCTCTTATAAGTAGTAAGCATTGAATAATCGACACTTTTTGAGCAGGGTATTTTTTTGTCAGACGAAGCTAATTTTGATGAATATAGCCGAGCTACATGACGAAAAATAGCTGAAGTATGGCGAAAAAAGACACGTTCAAAAGTGTCGATTATTTGATGTTTACTACTTAGTTGATAATTATCAAGGTTAATCCTTATATTTGTATTCATATTTATACAAAAAATAAATGAAAATATTTTTTAAATATTTAATTATTATAAAATTTATATGTAGTTGTTTTGCAAATATTAATAATGAATCGCTTGTTGTTAATTATTAATCATTGACCATTAATCATTAACCATTAAAAAAAAGCGGTGACATTTTGGCAAATAAATCATCTTAAAAACCGTATAGTATTTAGAAATTCCAAAAACAAATTCCAAGCACCAAGCACCAAATTCCAAAAAACAAACGAATAACGAATAACGAATACACGAATAACGAGTCAACGAATACACGAATAACGAATACACGAATCAACTAATTAACGAAATCACGACACAGCACATATGCTTTCAGAATTTAAGCAAAACAAACCGGGCGTATTCAAAGCCATTAAATACACCTTTTGGGCGGGAATTGCACTTGCAGTTTTGGGTAT
>CALHBW010000074.1 GCA_937930625.1 uncultured Saprospiraceae bacterium
AACATATCAGTAGTACCCGATGTAGGTCCGGTTTTACAAATCAGTAAGTAGCCATTGGCATTATATTGATGGAGCAATCCTATAATGTTGGTTTGCGCCAAGTGTTTCGGCGATACAGATTCTTTGTGAAATTTACACTGCACCAACCATATTCGCTCATATTCAATGACCGAGTCCTTGCATTTCAAAGTCACCAACAAATCTCTGCCACCATCAGCACCTTCTCCGGAGGGTTCGACAAAGGACGCAACTACGGTATTTTCATCTTGTCCCTGTACGCCGTCAAAATAATGTTTGACCAACTCCTCAAATTGCTTCCAATCCCGAATATCGTCAAGGCTTAATCTCATGTTTGGGTTTTTGGTTTAGATTAAAACACTAAAATACAATAAAGAATTCAAAATTGCTCTAAATTTACAGTTTAAACGAAAAATAACGTTTTAGAGTTCATGTCAACAAACAACACACATACCACCTCTCCCACCCAAAAAGCCCTAAGCCGATTATTGAAAAATAAACCGGCGATATTGGGTATGGTATTGATTGTGTTGGCGGTGATTGTAGCGGTGTTGGGTTATACGATTACGCCCGATTCTACGCCCAATGCCAATGACCAAGTGAACGAAATCAACCTCCAAGCTCCCGGCTTTTCCGTACCGATGCTCAAAGTTCGTAAGAATCGAGAAGTGCCACAGCGCAATTTTTTCGGGAAAATGCTGTATGGCGCAGAAAATCCTTACAAATTAGTCCCGATGAGCGATTATAACATAGATGAAAGTCACATTTATGTAGAAGTGTATTCGGAGGATGAAACGCTGGAAAATACAAGCGTATTTGACCTCGCTGACGTGGTTTATCCGCTTTCTGTCACCAATCCCGAAGTAATAACCACAAAAGGAGTTGCCGCTTTTCAAACCATTGATAATCAACAAAAAACGGCTTCTGCCGCTGAATTAAAATCTCAAATTGAAGATACACACATGTACATGCACACCTATCATTTTGGAACGGACGGCTTGGGGCGTTGCTTGCTGAGTCGTTTGCTGATTGGGATTCGGGTGTCTTTGGCAGTGGGTTTATTGGCTGTGTTGATTTCCTTGACGATTGGGATTACGATGGGTGCGATTGCGGGGTATTTTGGTGGTCGTGTCGATGATTTCATTATGCTGATTATCAATACAATGTGGTCGATTCCGACTCTGTTGTTGGTCTTTGCATTAGTATTGGCATTGGGGCGCGGATTTTGGCAAATCTTTGTCGCGGTAGGACTCACGATGTGGGTGGATGTGGCGCGTATCGTGCGCGGACAGGTGATGGCGTTGCGCGAAACTCAATTTGTGGAAGCAGCAAATAGTCTCGGATTCAGCGATGGACGGATTATTCGACGACATATTTTGCCCAATATTCTTGGACCTGTGATGGTAGTGGCTGCAGCTAATTTTGCGATAGCGATTTTGATTGAAGCGGGATTGAGTTATTTGGGTTTTGGTATTCAACCGCCTACGCCTTCTTGGGGGACGATGTTGGCAGAAAATTATAGTTTCCTTTTGAAAAGTAATAATCCCTTCCCTGCTATCGTTCCCGGATTGGCAATTATGTTGATGGTATTGGCTTTTAATTTGGTAGGGAATGGTTTTCGGGATGCTTTGGATGTGAAAACGAGGCTACACTAACGTAACACAGACATTCCTGTCTGTACGAAATGCGACACAGACAGGAATGTCTGTGTTACGTATAAGGAATTAATCATGAAAAACTTCTTCAAAATATTGCTACGAATTACCCTGATTATCATTCTTCTGCCTATTGTTTATCTGAATATTTCGCTTTACTATCAGCCGAATTTTGCGACTTCAAATGGACAATCCTACAATAAAGATGTCTATCACCAACTTCGTTTTATCAAAAGACATATTGACAACAAAGCGGCGTATGATATGCAAGATATTTACCCCGAAGGTTATGTTTTTCTACACGCAATTTATGGCTTGACTTGGTGTAATTTGATAGAGCATTTGGATGAAAAATCGCCGATATATCAAGAAGGAATTGAGGAGATTCGTAAGTCGGTAAAAGCCGTTCATTCGCCTATCGCTCGCTCTACATTTGGCAAAGATGTGCCTTTGGAATATGGTGCATTTTATCGTGGTTGGAGCAATTATTTATTAGGTCGCCAACTTCAAGTTCAAAGAGAACGTTTGCCGGGAGATGTTGAATTTTTCAAGAAAAATTGTGTTGATATAGCAACTGCGCTACGGGAGTCCGAAACTCCATACTTAGAAGCTTATGCAAGGAGAACTTGGCCCACTGATGGCTTGGTAGCGGTAGCTTCGATTGACTTGCATGACGAAATTTTCGCGCCCATTTATCAGAATGATATTCAAAATTATATAGCAAAAGTAAAAACAAAATTGGACCCAACAACCGGACTGATACCTCACGCCGTCAACATGAAAGGTATAACTACCGAAACCGCAAGAGGTTGTTCGCAGAGCATGATCTTGCTTTTTTTGAAAGATATTGACAAGCAATTTGCCAATGAACAATTTGAGATTTACAGGGAACTTTTTGTGGATTATCGCTTAGCTTTGCCGGGTATTCGTGAGTATCCGAAGGGGCAAGACGGTGAGGAAGATGTTGATTCCGGTCCGGTGATTTGGGGTATCGGGGGCGTGGCATGTATCGTAGGGCAACGGACGATGGCAAAATACGAAAATTGGACACTATACGAAGGGCTAAGAAATTGTATCAAGAGCTTTGGCGCAGCTTATACACGCGATTCGGAGCGCAAATATATCTTTGGGCA
>CALHBW010000075.1 GCA_937930625.1 uncultured Saprospiraceae bacterium
GTTAAATCCATATACGGCGGTAGCAACGTAGTGTCTTTTGAGTTGAATTTCAGTAGCAATCGCCGATTCGTAGCGAATCAATGACTCTGTAAGGTTGTTTGCTGCAAAGCCAATTTGGAATGTATTTGCTTGCAAATAAATCCCGGCAGTTGCTATCGGTGCGATGGCACTTTCGATGCCAATCGGTATCAAATCATCGTTGTGATTGATAGTCGCGCCTTCATAATTGCCTTCAGGAGCGAGTAATTTGCTGCCATCTAAAGCCTTTTGCATGATACCGCCACCTACTCCAATCGAAAGTCTTGCGTTTTCCGAAAACTTCGCTACATAATTATAGGATAATGAGATAGCCGTATTTCTTTCCGCGCCTTGCAAGTCATTTTCAATGCTCAATCCTGCGCCACCACTTAGATATTCCCAGGGCAAATGAACATTAATATGTTGTGTCAATGGGCTACCTTCTAAACCAAGCCATTGTTTGCGAAATACACCCGTAGCACTCAGAGAGCCATCCATACCTGCATACGCGACATTCGTGTGATAGCCATCAAGCATGTATAGGCTGTACTGTGGCATTTGCTGTGCCGACAGCGTGAATGCCAACATTAGACTGAATGATATGGAAAGAAATTTAAGCATAAATTCGTCGGCGGCTTATCAGTCCGCAGTCCGCCGATTTAACGTGAAGCAGTTCGCGTAACAACAGCGGACTGCGGACTGATAAACTGCGGACTATAAATTTTACATTTATAAAAGTAATACATTAACTATCAATTGACTATCATGTATTGAATAGCAATTGTTTTTTAACTATTATTTAACGTTTTAACAACTTCTTCCAGAGTCTCCACAGGAGCTTGGCAAGCGTAATTTCGGCAAATGTAAGTAAGCGTTTCTTCTGCTTCTGCGTATTTTCCGAACAGCAGCGGATACGTCTCATTTTCCTCTCGAACTGCCATAATCACTTTATGAGGAATATACTGCTCGTTGATTTGTGCAGCCATATTTTCCGCCTTTTCTCCTATAACGGCGATTTCCGCATAAGGATACACTTGCGCTGTAAGTGCTTCTGCCCATCGCCCAAATGAGGTCGGGTAATTAACGATAGCATGGTGCATTTTTTGCAACATATTTTCCGCAACTTCCGTATAATCTTCTCGTCCCAACATCAAGCCCAATCTCCGCAAGTTGCTCACCATCGTAGAATTGCCCGAAGGCGTGGCATTATCGTAAATTTGTCTTTGACGTACAATAACATCCATCTGATTCTCAGACGTGTAGTAAAATAATTGATGCGTTTTATCAAAGAACTTTTCTATCACAAAATCAGTCAGTTGACCGGCTTTGTCGATGTATGTTGTATCAAATGTAATTTCGTAAGCATCCAATAAAGCGGCAATGAGAAAGGCGTAATCATCTAAAAATGCTTCGTATTTCGCTATACCGTTTTTGTAGGTATGATAAAGAGCTGTGTTGCTCGCTGCTTGTTGAAATTTATTGAATATAAACGCCAGATTGTCTTTTACAATTTGACGGTAAATGTCGTGTTGAGTGGCTTCGTAAGCCTTCGCAAATCCGGTACACATCAGTGCATTCCATCCCAAGAGAATCTTATCATCCAGACCGGGTTTGATGCGTTTTTCGCGGTATTGAAATAGTTTTTCGCGGGACGTATTTAGTTTATTTCTTGTTTGTACGAAATCCAGCGCGTTTTGTTCCACGTAATCTTTGAGGCTGTCAGTGCGATGCAATATGTTCTTTTCTTCCCAATTGCCTTGTTCTGTTACATCGTAAAAGTGACAAAACAAATCAGCATCTTCCCCCAGTATCACTTCAATTTCTGATTTGTCCCATACAAAAAATTTGCCCTCTATCCCCTCTGAATCTGCGTCTTGCGCCGCGTAAAAGCCGCCTTCCTCGCTCATCATTTCACGTTGAATATATGTTAAAATTTCATCAATCGTGATATTATACAATGGCTTTTTTGTGACTTTATAAGCATCAGCCAAAAGATGTACCAAAAGCGCATTATCGTACAACATTTTTTCAAAATGTGGCACCAGCCACGCTTTATCTGTTGCATATCGTGCAAATCCACCACCGAGTTGGTCATAAATGCCGCCACGAATCATTTTGTCGAGTGAAAGCTCAACATGCGCGAGCGCTTCATGGGCATTGGAGCCGGGTGTGTTTTTTGTGTTGTAATAATATTTCAAAAGAAAACTAAGCGACATCGTGCCCGGAAATTTGGGCGCACCACCAAAACCACCTTCTACCCCATCGAATCGCGCTCTGATTTGGTAAAAAATATCGCGCAGGAGGTCGAAGTTTTCAGGGCGTTTTGGAGTGGTCGCTATTTTGTCTGTCAATGTGGTATCTGACTTTTCAAGATACTCCATGAGTTTATTGGCTTGGTCTTCTACGGTATCGCGTTTGTTGCTAAAAGCATTCGATAAAGAGCGTAAGACCTGTATCCATGAAGGACGTTGGTATTTTGACACAGGAGGGAAGTAAGTTCCCCCATAGAAGGGACGTGCATCCGGTGTTAAAAAACAGTTAAGGGGCCAACCACCCGCACCCGTGAGTACCTGTACAGCGTCCATATATATCGCGTCGATGTCGGGGCGTTCTTCGCGGTCTATCTTGATATTGACGAAATGTTGGTTCATATAAGCTGCGACCTGTTCATCTTCAAAGGACTCGCGTTCCATAACATGACACCAATGACAGGCAGAGTACCCAATGCTGACGAGAATAGGTTTGTTTTCTGCCTTCGCACGTTGTAAGGCTTCTTCGCCCCACGGATACCAATCGACGGGATTGTGGGCGTGTTGGAGGAGGTAAGGGCTGGTTTCTTTTGCTAGACGATTCGGCATGATTGGTGAGTGCTTGTTAATGTAAAATGTAAAATAATAAATTTAAAATGTAAAAATTGCAGGACGTAAACAGACGCGAGTTTGTTTGTATTTTGTTGATTTAAAAAATTTTAAATGTAAAAATTATTTTGTTGGAAATTCGTGGTAAAATCAGGCAGAAAACTCGCCTTGCATTTTGAAAATGCAAGGCGAGTTTTCTGCCAAGCACTTTCACATTTACTCGGCTTTTATATCTTCCAGTTTTTTGAGCAATTCCACGTCTTTTTTCCATTGTTTGTGTTTTTTCTTGTGCGCGACTTGGGTTTTAGTGAGGCGCAGTGTGTAGGGACTACCTTTTCTAATGGTTTCGGTTTTGAGGTCGATTTCGGTGTATTTTATAGCACTTTCTACAGACTTTCGGTAACGCTCACTTTTTACATAGTCAAATACTTTTTCGGTAGGCGATTGGAGAAAAGGTGTGAGCATTTCCCAAGCGAAGGCTATGTGCGGTTTTTGTAAGAAAAACTATCGAAAAAATAACCACGTCAAAATTCAATGTCTTCGCCAAATTGAGAATTGAGAATGTATAATTGATAACTAATTTTATTTTATAATTTGTAATTATTTAATTTTAAGTTTTTTATGAAATAAAAAATAAATTAATTATCAACTCTCAATTATCAATTTTCA
>CALHBW010000076.1 GCA_937930625.1 uncultured Saprospiraceae bacterium
CCGCTTTTGTACAATCGGAAATTATCCGAACCGGAAAAACAATAAAAGATTTCCAAACCACCGTTTACAAAGTCATTCCAATTATTATTATAGTTGCTGCATTATTATTTATTTTTATTGACAAACCTGTTTGGCGAGCCATCAGCATAAGCACCATTGCGATGATGATAGTTATTATGATGATAGATACTAATTCCTATACCAGATATGTAGATTATCACGAACAATTGGTATTGGTAGAAAAACAAGAAAGAAATTAAAAAAGCACGAAGTGGAGAATGAGGCACATCTTATTCTCCATTTTTTATATCCTCCACAATAGTTGCCGAATCATTAAAAATCGTCCCCAATGCACCACCTAATTTATAATTATCAAAACCATTGAAATAAATCCCTTTATGAAATCCTGTCCCGGTAGGCGGACAAGGCAATCCATAATCATCCAAGACTTCTGTTCCTCTTTCCAAAAAGTCCTCTATTTTTGCCCGATAGCCGGTTGCCATGACGATGTGGTCGATGGCTTGTTCCGTTCCGTCTTTGAAGTGTACTTTGTGTGCTGAAAAATGTTGGATGCCTCCTTTAATTTTTATTTTACCTTCTTTAATCGCCTTCATAGTGCCGATGTCGATGACGGGTGTTTTGCCTGTATCTCGCAAGTGAATGACGGGCGGAACGGGAATGGGGTCGAGTCCGTATTTTCGGATATTTCCAAAATATATTTTGCGAATGGTATTCCCCAATTTATCGCCCAATCCAAAGGGGATTTTCGCTAAGGTCAGCGCAGTCAATTGCACAGGTCGTCCATTCAAATCACGCGGCACCAAACTAATCGGACCTCTCACCGAAAGGTAGGTTTCAGCACCGTTTTCGCACAAATCCAATGCGATTTCAGCCCCGGAATTTCCCATACCTATCACCAAAACTTTTTTGCCTTTATGCGGTAAGGCATTTTTATAAAAACGACTGTGTTCTATGGTTCCCTTGAAATTTTCTTGTCCTTCAAAAGTCGGGAAATTGAGGACTCGATTCATGCCCGTAGCAATGATGACATGTTTAGCGGTATAGTTTTTATCTTGTGTTTTAACTGTCCAAGTACCGTCTTCATTTTTAGAAATGAACTCAACCGTTTGATTAAACCGAGGCTGAATTTCAAAGTGCTTGGCATAATCCTGCATATATTCAAGCACCTGTGCACGAGTTACGTACAGTGGATAATGGTCAGGGAAATCCAAATGAGGTAGATTGGATAATTGCTTTACAGTATGCAGACACAATCGGTCATAATGTTGGTGCCAAGAAGATGCAATGACATCGGATTGCTCTATGACTTCAAAGGGAATACCTTGTTTTCGCATTCTTCCTGCCACCGCTAATCCGGCTGGTCCTGCACCGATGATTAAATTTGATACTTGCATGATTATTTTTGATTATGCTGTGAATGGTGTAAATTTCGGAAAATATCAATACTTCACAACTTTATAGGGCATGAAAAACATACACAAAATGAATTACAGAATACTCGGTAAGACCGGATTAAAGATTTCAGAACTAAGTCTCGGCACTTGGCAAGTCGGCGGAAAATGGGGCAGTGGATTTGACGATAAAAATGCAGCAACCATCATCAACGAAGCTATAGATAAAGGCATCAACTTTATCGACACCGCCGACGTATATGAAAACCGACAAAGTGAACGCACTGTCGGCAAAATCATTCGCGCACGAAAAGAGGAGGTCTATATCGCCACCAAATGTGGTCGATTTATCAATCCACACACCAATGAAAACTATCAACCAAAAGCCCTCCGTGAGTACGTCGAACAAAGCCTCAAAAACACAGGTTTGGAGCGTATAGATTTGATTCAATTGCATTGTCCGCCTACGGAAGTGTATTACCGACAAGAGATTTTTGAAGAATTTGAAAAACTGAAACAGGAAGGGAAAATAGCGCATTTGGGGGTAAGCGTAGAAAAGGTAGAGGAAGCACTAAAAGCCATAGAATATCCCAATGTCTGCACCGTTCAAATCATTTTTAATATGTTCCGGCACCGACCTGCGGAATTATTTTTCCAAGAAGCCAAAAGGCGAAATATCGGCATCATCGCAAGAGTACCGCTCGCAAGTGGTTTGTTATCAGGAAAATACGACACAACAACCACATTCGACAGTGGCGACCACCGACATTTCAACCGCAAAGGAGAAGCCTTTGACCAAGGAGAAACCTTCTCCGGCATAGACTATAATCTCGGACTCGAAGCCGTCGAAAAATTAAAATCCATATTCCCCAAAAATATCGCATTAGCCAATATCGCCTTGAAATGGATATTGATGTTTGAAGAAGTGAGTTGCGTGATTCCCGGTATTTCCAAGCCCGACCACCTTCATGCTAATTTGGAAACTTTGAACATTCAACATCTTTCTAATCAGGAAATGGAAGCAGTGGAAGAGGTGTACGATGAGTTCATTCGTGCCTCTGTGCATCATCGGTGGTAGGACGGCAGGGCGATGTAGAGAAAATTCATGAATTTTCTCTACATCGTTTATATCAACCTTCTTCTGACCACTATTCTATCGAAAACTTCCTTTCATCACAAAAGCACAGGGTTTAAACCCTTTGCTTTTGTGATGAAAGGAAGTTTTTCAATCAAATCCCAACCTCCCCCACCAATCGAATATCCCGCGAAGAAGCCCCACATCCAATGATATAATTCCCATTCTCTAATACCCAATCCGCCTTCTCCTCATCCCAATACTGCAAGTCCGACATCGGAATTTGAAGCTGTACATCCTCACTTGCACCCGGATTTAAAAGTTTAGTTTTTGCAAAGCCTCTCAATTCTTGATTCGGACGGTCAATGCCCGAATCCGGCTTTGAAACATACAATTGCACGACTTCTTTACCTGCCGTATCACCTGTATTTTTAACTTTCAGTTTCACATTAATTTGGTCATTTTCCAATACCACTTTCATATCACTATATTCAAAATCAGTATAAGAAAGCCCATAACCAAACGGATAAGACACCGCCAAATTCGCTTTATCAAAATGCCGATAACCCACATAAATCCCTTCCTCATATTCCGTATAATCCTGATTTTTAACCCAATTCGCTTCCGATTTTTCTTTTTTTCCAAACAACATCGTCCCTAAAATAGCTCCCGGATTCAGCTCATTCTCGCCACCTACGGGGAAATTCGCATCCGAAGCATGGTCTTTCAAATGAATGGGAAAAGTCATCGGCAATTTTCCGCTTGGATTCACTTTGCCGCTTAGGATGTCCGCTACCGAATTACCGCCTTCCTGTCCGCCCTGCCATGCCAGCAGAATCGCATCAGGACGCGCCTTCCACGAAGCCGTCTCAATCACACCGCCGACATTCAGCACCACTACGACCTTTTTTTCTTTTTCGTGAAATGCCTTGCAAATGCGCTCCATCATTTCCTGTTCTTGGTTGGATAATAGAAAATCATCTGCCTCTACCCTATCGCCGCCCTCACCCGAATTTCTGCCAATCGTGAGGATGCCAATGTCTGCTTCGTTAGCAATTTCAGTCAATTTTTCAGCCGTCAAATTTATTTCAGGCGGTGCGTAAGGCGTAAAAATCGCATTCATACCTTCCGGTTTTTCAAATGCTTCTTGGTTGGCTGCCTTGTGCGATTCAAAAGCATTCTTAGCCGTTTCATTGAGGGCAAATCCGGCATTTTTCAAGCCTTCTTCCAGTGAAATCGTGTATGCCTCATTCACATCACCCGAACCCGTACCGCCCGCGATAAAATCGTAAGAAGTCACGCCTAATAAAGCGATATTCTTATTATTTTGAATGGGTAATGCATCTTCATTTTTCAATAAAATCACACCCTCTGCCGCCGACCTGCGGGTAATTTCAGCGTGTTTTTTGAGGTCGGGATTATTGCCGAATTTATAATTCTGCATCTTTCGGGATTGCATGATTAACCTCAAAATTCGCCTGACCGATATGTCGATAGTTGCCTCTGCCAATTCGCCGTCTTCGTATGCTTTTATCAGGGCTTTCCATTTCTTTTTATTGCCCGGTTCGAGCAAATCATTTCCAGCACTCACTTGGTCGGGCGCGTGTATTCCACCAAACCAATCGGTCATCACCATCCCTTCAAATCCCCATTCATCTCGTAGAATATCCGTCAACAAATATTTATTTTGAGAAGCGTGTGTGCCGTTGACTTTGTTGTAAGAAGTCATCATCGCCCAGGGTTGCGACTTCTCCACGATAATCTCAAAGCCCTTCAAATAAATCTCGCGCATCGCCCTTTCCGAGACTCGCGCATCGTTTCCGTCGCGTCCTGTTTCTTGGTTATTGGCGACAAAATGCTTGGGTGTCGCGCCTACGCCATTGGATTCAATACCGTTGACCATCGCCGCGCCGATAGTTCCCGTCACCAAAGGGTCTTCGGAATAATATTCAAAATTTCTACCGCACAGCGGATGTCGATGAATATTCACGCCCGGTCCCAAAATCACATCCAAACCGTATTCGAGGGCTTCCTTGCCCATCGCCGCACCAACTTCTTCGACCAATGCCTCATTCCACGTAGAAGACAACATACTCGCAATCGGAAACGCCGTACAATAATACGTCCTGTCCTCGCCCTCGCGTGTCGGCGCGATTCGCAGCCCTGCCGGTCCGTCCGACAAATACACCGTCGGAATGCCCAATCTCGGCGTAGGCACAATCGTACCGACTGCCCCCGGAATACCCTCACCTTCCTCGGTTGCCCCCACCGCCGAAGCCAAGCCCGCCCCTTTCAGCAAGTGAATTTTTTCTTCAATCGTCATTTGCGACAGCACATCTTCTACCCGTTCAGCGATAGGCTTGCGGTCATCTTCGTAGGTGTCCAATTTGCCATTATCGTTTCTATCCAAAAAGGTATATCCATCGGCAGTCATTTCCTTGAAATCAAAACGCTCCACATAATCTCCCTCAAAATTAAAGAAGTTGGACTGCATATGTCGCCAGGCTATGAATCCCACGATTGCTGTTAATATGGTGATTATCAGTAGAGTGAATCCGGTTATTTTTAATATCTTTTTCATAGTGTTCGGTTTTGTACTGACGGCTTTAGCCGTCAGGTAGCTCGTATTGTGCGACGACTAAAAAGGCTGACCGCGAATACTGTAATGACTGCTTTACAGGCTGACCGAGAATACCGTACAGGCGATTTCAATCGCCAAGTGCAGTGTAATTATTATTTGTAATAAATTGTAAGTAAATATTTTACAAATTAAATTTATTATTTACGTAGCGAATAAATTCGCTTGTACGAGTTCGCGGTCAGCTTGTAAAGTCGTCGGTACAGAATTATAACATTTCCTTACAAATATAATATGATTATTTATTGTAAATTTGGGTATTTGAATGGAATATGAAAGAGGGGTGATTCGTTTTTGTACCCATATCTCATTTTTAATTTTTCTTCAATAATGAGCAACATTAGGCTTGAACTTGGGCTAAAACTCGTCAGACATTTTCAAAATCTACCGATGACCTTATATTTTCTACAAAGTTTAAATGTCAGACGAGTTTTAGCCCAAATTCGGAACAAATCTCCCATCCTAAATATAAATATATTTTCATCAAGTTAATTTAGGCAACTCGCAACAAATAATTGGTCAAAACTACTTGTTCTTTTTCACTCACTCTGCGTTGCAAAAATGGTCATTTATCCCGATAAACTCACATTTTCGCGCCTTGATTGAGCAAAAAACAAATCGCATTTTTGACCAATTATTTATTTCGAGTTGCCTTAGAATTCGTAAAATATTTATAATCAAGAATATTCGTGGGTACAAAAACGAATCACACCTGATGGATAGATGTGGAGCGAAATGAAGGAAACAGAAAAATTCATGGAGCTTTTAAGAATAAAAATCAAGAACTATGACCGAATACAAAAAATTCGCAGCACACTCCCCAACCGCCTATGCCGATGGATTGGATATCAACCAATTCATTGATAACGGGATTAAAAAATTGTGGAACGGCATCCCAAGAATTGCGGGACCTGCCTTTACCGTTCCTTTATCCGCAGGTGATAATTTGATGTTTCATGCGGCTATATACGAAGCTCCTCCCGGCTCAATAATCGTAGCCTGTGGTGCCGGAAATAAACATGCGGTGGCGGGTGGCAATGTCTGTGCAGTTGCTCAAAAAAGAGGTATCGCCGGATTCGTCATTGATGGCGTAATTCGGGATATTGAGGAAATAAGAGATAACAAATTCCCGGTTTTTGCTCGCGGATTATCGGCAAAACCCGGCAGCAAGAACAAAAAAATACAATTGAACGTCCCCATACAATGCGGGGGTGTATGGGTCTATCCCGGCGATATTATCATTGCAGATGAAGAAGGAATTGCTGTAGTCCCACTTGCACAAAAAGATACCGTACTCGAAAAAGCCCACGCCCGTACATTAAGAGAAGAAACGACAAGCCTCGAAGATTGGGAGAAAAATCACAGGGCGAAGATTCAGAAACTTTTGGGGGATAATTTGTAAGTCAAAATGTAAAATATCAAATGTAAAATGTAAAAGGGCTTGTAGTACGCGAGCTATTTATTTGTTATTTTTAAAAATTTTAAAATCAATTAATTAAGACAAAAAAATGCGTACACCCGCGCGTCCCACCACTTTTACATTTTACATTTATTATTTTACATTTTGCATTTAGAAATACTTAATTACACCCATCAAGCACCGCCTTAAATTCCACGCCCGGTCCCACTTCAAAACCATTATCCAACATAATTTCAGTGCCGCCGCTATACTCCACATCAGCAGACCATTCAATCATTTGAGTGGATTCGATATTGCCATTTGTGGTGTATATTGTAGGATTTCTAATCATTCCATTTAGTGAATTGGCAGCTGCATAATTGGGCGGACATAGCCCTGCAAGACAGCTAGTACCTGTCGTATTGCACAATTCAAAACAATCCGTAATAATCGTATTTTGATTGAGTGGTCCCATAGCTCTGTCATTGAAAAAATCCGGATTGGCGCAGGACTGCCCCATAAGCTCTTCTTTGCAACTGAAATCGGCACAAGCACCATTCGCATAGGCATAGAAAGACTCAAACCCCGTCGGTTTTTCAAATATCGCCGTATGTATGCCATTACCACTATCGGTCATAGCAAAGACGCCGGGTACACTAAAATTACCGCCACCGGCTACGAAGAAGCCATCGGGATCCGGCGTAGCGTTCCCTTCGCCGAGGTGCATCGTAATCGTGATTGCCGCGCCGCAACCATAGCAGCTATTAAAACAAACCGTTGGTAGTGTGGCATCTCCACTCACAGAGAGCGTGCGATTGATAAAAACCTCGCCGTTTGCACCGAAGGTCGTATTGGTACAATCATAGTATTTATCGCTAAAATCTTCCACGACACCAAACTTATCCAATTGGAATAAATACTCATAATTGCCCGGTGCCATATCTACAATCGTATGCGTCCAGATGCCATCGCCGTCGCTATCTTCGAGTGGGTTGGAGTTGAGCGAAAAGCCATTGAACGTACCACTCACAAAAACCGAATCGAAAGCTGACGGATAAGTATTCATATCCACCGAAAACGTAACGTCGTAAAGTTCAGGAGCCACCGTTGTTGTGACCACATCATCAAAATAATAGGTCTGGTCGGCAGCGAGGCTTGTTCCGAAATCAAAGAACAAGACCAAGCGGTTATAAACTTGATTTTCGGCGGTTTGCCCGGTCGTATTATAGCAGACTTCTACCCATGTTTGGGCAACATCTATTTCCTTTTCCAGTTCCCAGTTGAGGCTAGGGGTACCATTTTCGACTTTGAGCAGCAAATTACAGGGTTCATTGACCCATACTTTCAGACAGACGGCGTTGTTGTTCGTAAAGTCCATTACCGTAGAAACATCGGCAAATCCACCCGCCCATGTCTGCGAAGCTGCCGGTTTGGTAAATTCGCCTACCATAGCACTCGTATTGATGCCGCCGGGCGCAGGATTGGCAATAGTTATATTCGTAGGTCCCGGAGGGAGACTGCTGCCGAAGTATTCAAATGATGCCGTAGTCGTGGGCGTTTCAAAATCAAGGATGGTCGTCTGTGCATTCAAAGTGAATAGCCCGAACATCATTATAATCGTGAGTAGGTTTTTCATAATTCGCGTTTAAGAGAAAAGAAATAAATGAAATGGTATTACTCTTTGTGTAAGAATGACACGAAGTTAGCTAAAATAACGAAATATCAGTTTGAAATGCCTTTGTTTTTCAAAATTTTCATTATATTTTTCTTATTACAAATGAATTATTTATTTGATTTTGTGATGCTTATTGAATATCGTAATCGTATAAAAATGAAAAACACTCAAATCAACCTGTCATTCCAAACCCCGATTTGGAATCTGCCGAGTCTTGGCACGGTGTCAGACAGAAGCATTAACTTAAAATCGCTCTCTTGCGCCCAAAAAATTCTGAATCCAGTTCAGAATGACGGTTCTTTTTAAGATTTTTGTTAGGATGTTTTCTTACAAATGTAATATGATTATTTGTTGTACATTTGGGTATTTTCAAGTTCTACATAATTAAAAGGGAAAAAATCATAAACAATGCTCTTTGCTCTAAATGAAAATAACGTAAAAATTGCCGCTACTCCAAAAGCAAGAGGAAAATGTCCGAGTTGTGGAGAAACTGTAATTGCTTGCGTCGGTGAAATAATTTATCCTTATTGGAGACATGAACAAAAGTCGCCTTCTAATTGTGTTGCCGCTCAATATGAAAATGAAGGAGAATGGCATGCAACATGGAAATTTTTATTTGGGAAAGAGTTTGCCGAGCAGTACATAAGACAGGGAGATAAAACAAGAAGAGCAGATGTAAGATTAAATAATGGTCTTGTGATAGAAATACAACACAGTTCAATAGATACAAGGGAAATAAGAGCTCGTGAAAGATTTCATCATAAGATGATTTGGGTATTTGATGCCTCTGGTCCTGTTGCTGCTGGTAGATTAAGATACGAACAAGGCTACTTTCATTGGATTAAACCTCGAATAAGTATTCGTAATTGCCAAGTACCAGTATTCTTAGATGTTGGATTTGGTTTTACTTTCGAGATTCACGAACTTGAAATCAACAAATTTTTAAAAGAGGATTGGCATACTTACCGAACAACAGTATTTAAAGGAACTGGTAAATTGATGACTCGAGATGAATTTAAAGGGAAAATGTTTTTTGCTGATGAAGCATTAAAAAATGCGAGCCCCGTTTCTGATTTCAAAAAGCAATACTTCAACATTGGACCATCTATCCAACTTGATTTATTTTGACCAATTCTTCATTTTAATGCAAAAAAAATATATCACCCTAAACATATTGATTTTAAACAAATAATCGAATTAAAATCACAAACCATGAGCAACATCCAAACACACCACCGAACCTGCAACATCTGCGAAGCCATGTGCGGCATTGTCATTCAGCATGAAGGCAAAAAAATCATCTCCATCAAAGGCGATGAAAACGACCCTTTGAGTCAGGGACACATCTGCCCGAAGGCGGTGGCTTTGCAAGATTTTTATGCAGATGAAGATAGATTAAAACATCCCATTCGCAAGACCGCAAGCGGCGAATGGGAAGAAATCTCATGGGAAGAAGCCATTGATACCGTTGTCGAAAAATTCAAAGATATTCAATTGCGGTACGGCAAAAATGCCCTCGCCACTTACTTGGGCAATCCAAACGCGCACAATCTCGGCAATATTATTTTCAATCCGCAGCTACTCCGGGCATTAGGAACGAAAAACCGATATAGTGCTTCGTCGGTGGACCAATTGCCGCATCATGTGGCGTCCAATTTTATGTTTGGGCATGGCTTGCTGATTCCAATTCCTGATATTGACCGCACGGATTTCTTTATGATTATCGGCGGAAATCCGATGGTGTCGAATGGCAGTATGATGACCGTTCCCAACTTTCCGAAGCGACTAAAAGCACTACAAGAACGCGGTGGAAAAATGATTGTCATAGACCCCCGCCGCACCGAAACCGCCAAACGTGCTGACCGACACCATTTTATCAAACCCGAAACCGACGCGCTCTTTATCGCCGCTATCATTCACACGATAATCGAGAAAGACGCGGCGCACTTGGGGCATCTCGAAAAAATGGTGAAAGGTTTGGCAAGCATCAAGGCAGCCGTCAAAGACTTTTCGCCCGAAAAAGTCGCCCCCATCACAGGCATTTCAGCCGATGATATCCGACAAATTGCCCAAGAAATGACGGATGCCAAAAGCGCGATTTGTTATAGTCGCATGGGCGCATCTACGCAGCGTTTTGGGGGTTTGTGTCAGTGGTTGACCAATGTGTTGAATATCCTGACGGGCAATTTTGACAAAGCAGGTGGCGTGATGTTTACGATTCCCGCC
>CALHBW010000077.1 GCA_937930625.1 uncultured Saprospiraceae bacterium
TCCAATTCCTGATAAAAAGCCAAACTTCTATCTCCCACCGCATTCGTATGTTCCTTCACAATCAACTGCCAATCATGCGGCAAATTCCGCCAAATATTCTTGATATTCACCAGTTGGTCTTCGTAATATCGCCCGAATACATCAATCGACGCTTCCGGTTGTTTATGCAGACCCACAAAGACATAATTGGTATTTTTGATGTCTTCAAAATCAATTCTTTTAACCCCTCGATAGGTTTCTTTGCGCCATTCCTCACCTGCACGCGAGCGAAATCTGACCGCTTCATTGGAGATGAGTGTCGGGTCATTTTTATCAATATTTTCATTGGTGAAAAATCGCTTCGCACGACTTAGCCGTCCACTGAATGAGCGATTTTTTTTCATTTTTTTATCGTTAATAACCAAATAGTCAGGTTTTTTTAGTTCGAAAATAGTGTCACATATTTCATCGTTATCATACTCTAAAATCTTCGACTGCTGCTCATCCGTAAAAAAAGCAAATCGACCATTCGGAATACGTATGACATGTGGATTCAAATATTTGCAGTTCAATTCTCTCACGTGTCGTGTCATGCGATGCACGAGAATTTCATGCGCCCAAGTCGTTTCTCCAAAAACCGTTTTGACTTCATGTTTTTTCAAAAAATCATAAATTGCTTGTTGGATATTGGTCAAAAAACGAATGCCGTTTGCAGCCTCATGTCTCAACACTCTATCTCCAAACACGAGTTCATTTATCTTAAATTCACCAACAGGCCTACCCTCACCTTGCATCCAATCACGATTGAGATACAACACCTTTTCCTCCGGGTAATTTTCATACAAAAAATCGCGTAATCGTTCATTCACAACTATCCAAACTATCTCAAAATCAGCTTTTTCCAACTGTTTTGCAATTGCATCAAAAAAGTAGGTTTTGGAAAAATTAGCGATGAAACATATTGTCATAAGTATAATTTTACCGTAACACAGACATTCCTGTCTGTCCCACGTTTGCAAGCAGTACAGACAGGAATGTCTGTGTTACGCAGCTTGCGTAATTATAAAAAATACTAACCCGCTCCTCGTCAACCATTTAAATTTCACAAAATTCACGTCATTTTTTTTGAGAATTTTAAACTGCGATTCCAAGGCAAAAAATACGGCTGCAAGGTTCGTGAGAATCAAAACCGATAAGGAGAGTTGCCCCATTTGGTGTAGCGTAAACATCGCCACAAGCATCATTAAAGTTATCATCAAAAAATGGATATTCATTTGATGAGAGAGCTTTTCGCGATGAATGACATTAGAATTGAACGCAATGCCTACCCAAAACAAGGCATGAAAACAAAGCATGAAATAGACATTTTTATAGGCTAAAAAACTTGTTTTCAATAATGTCAAATGTTCACCAAATAGTAAAGGGATAATCCTCCAAGACAACAGAATTAATACGAAAATCACACCCCACATCAACATAAACCAAGCATCCAAAACACGCGGTCCGGATTGGTATATTTTACGAAAAAAAGCCACCAAAAAAACTTGCTGCATAATGACCGCTAAAGTCGCAAATCGCAAATAAAAGGTGTAGTAACCTACCGCTTCCAAATCAAAAAAATACTCAATCAAAATCCGTCCTCCGGTTGTCAGAAAAATCACTAAAAAGGCAGACAAAATGATGTGTCGCCCGTAATCAATTGCTTGCGCGTATCGCTGAAATGAAAAATCACTTTTGTATTTCCACCAATTTAAAATGTTGATTATCAATAGAAAAAACAAAAAACCGCATAATACAAACTCAAACAATTCATAACTAAACATACCGCCTACACCATTCAATCCAACGATATAAAAAAAGAGTATTAACAATACAGCAGAGTCCGTCACAACGGCTTTTTTCACATGGTCATGTGATTTGAGAATGGAGGAAAGCAACATTTGAATGGCAACAATTCCACCCAATAATATCGCCAAAGAAAACTTGCGCGGTACACCAAAACCCAAGTAATAATTTCCTAAAAAAAACAATAAAGTAAGCCCTGCGATTCCGGTAGCATGAAGATAAAAAAGCGACTGAAAACCTTCAGCCCGAAGTTTGAGATTAAAGTAAGGATACGCCCCTTGAAGTCCCGCCGTCAATACAATCGCCAACAAAACACCCAAGCCAAGCGCGTACTCAAACAACCCATATTGAGCCACATCCGTCACCACATTAGAAAGTAAAATGACAGATAAAAAACTAAACGATTTGATGACGCCAAAAACCAAGCCCACCTGTACGATACGCCACAACATATCGCCGTATTTAGCGATAAAAGGTTGACCCGAAATTCGTAGTGATTTCATTGTTTCATGGTTATATTGTTGCATTGTTTTATTGCTATATTGATGTAGTTTTTGCGTAGCAAAAACAATAATAACAATGAAGCAATATGACCATGTAACAATTGAGCAATATAATTTAAAAATGCGTCCAATTCAGTGGCGTTCCGGCTTTGATTTCAGTGGCGGATGTCTTGCCGATTAAGCCTTCAAAATACTTAGGTGGCAGCCCGTCTCCCGGGCGTATAACTCGCAGATTATCAATACTAAAAGCATCACCAGGATGAACGTCTTTGACCACATAAACAGAGCGTTTAAATCGCTTACTTTTTTGCTCGGCAGACTGTATGCCATACTGCACTTTTCCGAGTGCTTCAAAGGCGCGATTTGCCTCCACGACAAGAGATTTTAGCTCTTGCGGTTCAAGGCTAAATGCGCTATCTACGCCACCGTCCGCACGGCTAAGTGTAAAGTGTTTTTCGATAACTCTTGCGCCCAAAGCCACCGCCGCTACAGGCGCACCGATACCCATTGTATGGTCAGAAAGCCCAACAATTACATCGTCGAAAAGCTGCGCCATGTGCGGTATTGTCATTAAATTGCTGGTACTTGGTGAGGCGGGATAGGTACTTGTACATTTCAATAAAATCAACTCCTTGCACCCATGCTCACGTAGCACACGTACAGACTCGTCTATGTCCGCAAGTCGCGTCAATCCGGTGGACATAATGACAGGTTTTCCCGTCTGCGCGACCTTCTTTAAAAGCGGGTGGTCAGTGTTTTCAAAGGAAGCAATTTTATAAAGCTCTACACCCAATTCTTCCAAAAAATCCACAGCACTCGCATCAAACGGCGAACTAAAAGCAATCAAACCTAAGTCCTTCGCTTTCTGCATGATAGGTTGATGCCAATCCCAGGGCGTATATGCTTTTTGATAGAGTTCGTATAGGTTATTTCCATTCCACAATGAACTCTTATCGTCAATATTAAATAAGCCATGACGGGCATTAATCGTCATCGTATCTGCGGTGTATGTTTGCAGCTTGATAGCATCAGCACCTGCATCCGCTGCTGCCTCTACTATCGCTAAAGCACGGTCTAATGATTGGTTGTGATTGCCGGACATTTCGGCTATAATAAATGGACGATGTTCTGCCCCTATTTTTCTGTCAGCGATGTTAATTGTCATTATTTTGATTATTTCGTAGAAACGCGATTAATCGCGTCTCTACAACGGTTATTTTAATATCATTCCTATTTTCATTTCCGAACGGTCTAAACCGTTTGTTTCCAAATTTTCGAGGGTCAATGCACCGTTGGGCGTTTTTACGGTAATTGAATGGTCACTTAGTTGGAGTATTTCACCGTTTTTTTGCTCGTAATTAAAACCTAAATCAGAAAAAACAGCTTTGTGTGCGATGATTTTGTGTTCACCAAAAAATGTAAATGCACCGGGATAAGGTTTGGCTTGTGCGCGTATCCAATTTTGGATGCGCTGCTTTCCCCAATCCCAGATAATTTGCCCATCTGCGGGTGTTCTTTTACCAAAATAAATGGCATTTTCTTTCTTTTGTGGAGTGAAATTTATCGTATTATTTTTGATAGAATTTAGAACTGATTCGGCGAGTCCGGGATAGAGGGTTTCGTACTTTTTGAGAATATCTGCACCTGTATCTGTGGGTGTTATTGGCACTTTTATTTGCTTGACTATATCGCCATTATCTACCTCTTTATCAATAAGATGTGCGGTAATTCCTGCTTCGGTTTCTCCATTGATAATTGCCCATACGTGCGGGGTGCGTCCGCGATATTTGGGTAATAAAGAACCATGAATGTTAATGGCATATTGGCGTGGCAAATCAATCAAATCTTGCTCAATAATGAACAAATAATTTACGGATAATAATACATCACACTCAACATTTTGAATAAACTCAGAGGCACGTCCTTTGCGCGGATTTCCGACGAAAAGCGGTAGCAATTTTTCACGCGCCAAATCAATAATCGCATCCGAACCTCTATTGGTGAAGACTGCCTGAATATCAAATCCACGTTCCAAAAGATATTTGAAAATAAGGTGTCCGAGATGCCCGCTGACCATTAAGGATGTTGTCATATACGTAACCTAGACATTCCTGTCTGGTGATTTTTTTTAGTGAAAAAATTATTTTTGACAGACAAGAATGTCTGTGTTACGGTGTTTTTTCACAGACAAGAATATCTGTGTTACGATGCGTTCTGCGCTTCTTCCGTCAAATATTTTATGCTGATTATAAATGGCTATTTGAATATCATTTTCCGTAAGTTTCCTTAACTTATCTAATTCAAATGCTAATTTATTTTTTAGTAAAAAATGTTTTATATGCTTTTGATTATCAGCTATTTGATGCAGAAATAATATTCCGCCAACATGCAGATATTCGTATGCAATCGTACTTGGTGGAAGAATGGCAACCGGACACTCACGCATCACGGCTACCATTTTATTCGGTGGAATATTGCTAAACAGTTCCACATTTGGAAGATGTAAGGAAATGTATTTTTCAAGCTCATCACGGTGTAGATATGCCGCACCTAGTATGACCTTTATTTTTTCTTTCGTGTCTAATGATTTCAGTTTTTTTAGGATGTGTAAGGTGTCATTTTTAGGGTCTGCTCCGCCGAGGCAGAGAAGAATATTTTGAGTTTTTGTGGTCGAAATATCACGCTTTTTTGCAGCATCTAAAAAAGGCTGTTTGAGTAAGGCATATTTCGGACCCAAGCAAAATTGCGTATGCGATTCTGCTGAAAAATCCTTTGCACTCCAACCTCCCGAATGATTTATCACAACATCTGCGACATAGTGTTTATCCGCCAAATCATCAATACAAATTAGGTGGTAATTTTGCCCTCGAATTGCTCGTTGATAATCTGTGTCAAAATGATACCCGTCCAAAATAAATATCTCTCCTTTTTCCAATAGATGCTTGCCAATCCACTCAGCTTCATTCGTGCCGACATTTATATGAACGGGTATTTTGTATAGACCTTTACAAATACTATTAATCTGATTTTCAATACTTTCCGGGATGTCTCTTGTAACAAATATGCAATCAAATTCTGCCGACAATATCTCTGCCAAAGCCAAACATCTTGATATATGACCAAGCCCAATCTTCGAGTTCCCATCTGCACGTAGGATAACGGTAGAGGGTGAACGGTGGAGGGTGGACGGCTCTGTGCCGCGCGTGATTTTTTGCATGTATAGCATGGTATTTTTCGGATAAAAAGGAAAAACATTTAGTCCGTTATCGTTTAAAACGAATCACGAATTAACGAGTTACGAATCACGACATCACGCTCGCATAAGCTGCGGTACTTGCGCTGGTTTTGAAATTTCGTTGACAAATTCAAGTACGTGTCCAATGACGCGGTCTTGCTCTTCGTCGGTCAATGTCGGAAACATGGGCAGACTAAGACACTGTTTGTAATATTGCTCTGCATTGGGATACATACCTTCTCTGAAACCCAGCTTTTTATAGTACGGCATCGTGTGGACGGGGATGTAATGCACCTGTGCGTAAATGCCTTGTGACCGGAGATAATCGTATAATTCCTTTCTGTTTTCGACCTGAATCACGTATAAATGGTAGGCATGTCCAACGCCCTCTTCAAGTCCAAGTGTCTGCACTTGACCGTAGAATGACTCGTCATATTTCGCGGCAATTTCGCGTCTGCGCTCTACACCTTCATGTGCGCGTTTGAGTTGCGAAAGTCCCAAAGCACACTGCATATCCGTGATGCGATAGTTGTAACCCAACTCTTGCATTTCATAATACCATTTACCAGGTGTTTGGGTTAATTGTTCGGCATTTTTCGTAATTCCGTGTGTACGCAGGAGGCGCAATTTTTCGTATAAGTGCGGATTATTTGTCGTAATCATTCCACCTTCACCACATGCAATATGTTTGACCGGATGAAATGAAAATATACTCAAATCAGCATATTGTCCATTACCGCTACGCACTTCATTTCCTTGATTATCAGTAAAATAACCACCCGGTGAATGACAAGCATCTTCAATAATCCAAAGCCCGTATTCATTTGCCAATTCGTGTAATTTTTCCAAATTCACGGGATAGCCCGCAAAATTCACTGGGATAATTCCACTATACGTTCCCATTGGCGCAGCTTCCAACATTTGTCGGACATAATCAATATCAATCAATGCAGTTTCGGGGTCAATATCCGCAAAATCAATATCGCCGCCGGAGTACAAAACACAATTCGCAGAAGCTGCAAACGTGATAGGCGTTGTGATGACTTTTGTGCCTTCCTGTACCCAAAGCACCTCTGTGCAAAGGTGTAATGCAGTTGTCCCGTTCGAGACTGCCACTGCATATTTTGCTCCCACATAATCTGCAAATGCTTGTTCAAATTCCTCCACTACCGGACCTTGTGTGAGCCAATCCGAACGCAGTGTATCCGTCACCGCCTGAATATCTTCATCGGTAATCCACTGCCTGCCGTATGGTATTATTTTTCTCATTTGTTTTCCTTTTATTGTAGATGATGCTTCGTAACACAGACATTCCTGTCTGTACGTAACACAGACAGGAATGTCTGTGTTACGTTTTTTTAAATGTATAATTCTATTCTAAGCTGCCTTTTTCAAGATGACAAATGAGGCATCAACATGGTCATGAATCAGTCCTCTTAATTGCTCCACTGTAAGCCATTCTGTGTTGGTACCGGAGTCATAACAGAAGCCTTCAGGCACGGGCTTCGCGTCATAATGAAGCAAATAATCTTCTTTAGTTTTATCTAAATATGTGAGGTTGGTCGGGCAGATAACAAAGTGTTTTTTCAACTCAATCGTATTATAAGAATCTGCCGGAGTAATCATTTCTTCGTGGAGTTTTTCACCCGGTCTGATTCCGATAATTGGGTGGTCACAATCCTGTCCGATTGCTTGTGCAATATCTGTTATTTTGTAGGAAGGAATTTTAGGAATAAATATCTCTCCACCAAGCGCATTTTCAAGTGCGAAAAGCACTAAGTCAACTGCACCTTTTAGCGTGATATTGAAGCGTGTCATGCCATCATGTGTAATCGGAAGCGTACCTTCTGCGCGTTTTTTAAGGAAAAATGGAATGACAGAACCACGCGAACCCATCACATTTCCATAACGCACTACCGACAGCTTCAAATCACGCGAACCTTTCATATTATTTGCCGCTACAAAGAGTTTATCAGAGCATAATTTTGTTGCGCCGTAGAGGTTAATCGGAGCAGCCGCTTTATCGGTGGAAAGTGCGACGACAGATTCGATTTTATTGTTCAAAGCAGCCTCTATAATATTCTGTGCGCCGAGTATATTTGTCTTGATACATTCCATTGGATTGTACTCGGCTGCGGGTACTTGTTTGAGGGCTGCGGCGTGTATGATGATGTCCACATTTTCGCAAGCACGGGATAGGCGAGCAGCATCTCTAATATCACCGATAAAGTATCGGACTGCCTTATGTTTTATCGGAGAAAATTGCTGTGCCATTTCGTATTGTTTCAACTCGTCGCGCGAATAAATAACAAGGCGTTTTACCTTTGGATATTTTTGCAAAATAGTTTCTACAAATTTCTTCCCAAATGAACCGGTACCGCCTGTTATAAGTATAGATTTTCCGTTTAGATTAAGCATGATATTTCCCTTTTTCGATTATTGATGATGATTGAATTTAGTATTTAAAATGAAGTCAAAACTATCTTTTTCTTTTAATTCAAATGTAGCTTTATTTTAATTTGACTGATGGAAGTAAAAGGCATTTTTGTGACGTGGTTTATTTTAATTTTTAAAAACAATTACTTGTTTATCAATTTATTATTATTTAAATAAAAAAATAATTTAAGCACAAAAAAAACGATTGTTTTACGTGAATAAAAGGAGAGTAATAACGAAAATCACTGAAAAACCTACTCTTTCAAGGTGTCTGAGATTACTTTAAAAATGAGCATAAAAAACATGGCAACGAGTATGCCGACAATCCAACCTTTTATAATAAACCAAGTCTGTGAAGGTGCGTAGGCTTCGAGTGGCAAAACGGGGCGTTCGGTGACAATTATAGCAGGCGTTTCTTGCCCTAATTCCCGGCTGGCATGGGCGTATTGTTCTTGTAAACTTTCGAGTTGTTTTTTGCCCATTTCTATGTCAAATTCGAGGGTTTTGATTTCGGTATTCAAAAAGCCTTTTGAGGGTTTTATCGTTCCTTGCTTTTGTGCTTTTTTATAATTGACTAAATGAGCATAATTTGTTTTGATTTCAGTGCGTAATGAATCAATTTGTCCGCTCAAAATATCAAAGCCTTCTTGCTTGGGATATAGTACAGCTTCCTCATACACGTCCTTCAAATTTTCCGCTAAATACTCTACAAAAAAAGCCGATAATTCTTCCGAAGGAGAAGAAAAATTAATGGTTAGTAAACCAACTTTTTCTTCCATTGAGGCATGAATAAATCCGTCGGTAAAATCAGCTTCGCGGGTAGTAATTTTTTTGATAATTCGATTCAAAACTCTGCGATGAAGTTCATCAAATTCTAATATATTATTATTCGTAAAAGAAAAATCAAGCGGAAGTTGATAGGGAATGAAATCAGGATAGTTTTTTTGATAAATATTGAGATAATGATTGATAAAATAATCTTCTTTTTCTCCGATATTTACCTTATCAAAAAGTGTGTTTTCTACCACCAATCGAGACTGTGCGACTTTTGAGAAAACTTGTACTATTGCAGCATTGTTTTTGGCAGAAGCGTCCATGCGAAATAGCGCAGCGATTTTTGCATTATAGGTAGGTTTTACATCTTTTTTTCCGTAATAAGAAAATGCGGCAAATAATAATCCCACAACTAAAGGCAGATACCAATAACGCAAAAAATACCGCAGGTATTCCTGTGATTGCAATAATAATTGTCGTAAAGTAATCTCGTCCGGTGTCCTTGGATGATTTGCCATATCTTTACATTTAAATTGGGGAGAGAAGGCAGCTCTCCTCCGTTAACTCTAAAACCCTAATACATATTTTTATTTCATAATTACAACAGTTCCGCTTTTTAGGTAATTTTTTGTTTTATCCAATATGAAACGATAAAAATACGCTCCCGAAGGCAATGATTCGCCGGATTGCATGAATGTTCCCCGCCAATTATTTTGGTATGGAGTTGCTTGATAGACCAATTGACCGCTGCCATTGAATACCTCTAATTGAGAATCTTCAAGATTCACTTGTCCTCTCGTGGAGTTGATTGTAAATAAATCATTTTTGCCATCACCATTGGGGGTGATTTTACCGGTAACAATCAACTCCAAGTCGGATAGTACAGGTGCATTTTCAGGTGTCAAGCCTTCTTCAACATGGAGCGAAATAAGCCCTGATGTAATAGTCAAACCGGGTAATTCAGGATTGGTGATTTTGGCGTAATAAATACCTGCGTCTTGCGCTGAAAGTGCATCAAAGGTCAGGTGTTTTTCGGAGGTTTTCATTTTATATTGTTCCTCGTCTTTGTACCAGTTATACTCGTTACGATTGGTATATTCGAGTGGTAAGTCCATGCGACATTTCTCCTGTAAAGCTCTGAATATCAATGCGTCATTATATGTAGGTGATTGTTCTTGATAATCTTCGGGCTTAGTGAAAAATTTGGAATTTGGTACAAGTTGAGCAAAGTCAAAACGATTGCGGGCAACGACAAATTTATCTAAGTTACGGAGCTGTCTAAAATCCCATAATTCCGATAAATTATTATCAGAAATATTTAAATGGTTCAATCTTTTGAGCTGACATAAGTCAGGAACTGCACCTTCTAAATCATTATTTTGCAATAATAAAACACGTAATTTGGATAAATCAAATTTGGGAATATTACCATGCAAATTATTATGCGGCAGATACAAAAAACGCAGTTTCGAGCAAGCTGCAAAAGTCGGAATCGTTCCCTCCACTTCATTATAATCCAACTCAAAACGCTCTAAGCTTTTGAGCTGTGTAAATTCGGGAATTTGCCCCGAAATATTATTGCTTGATAGGCTGATGACGGTTGCTTTTCGCAAGCCTGTAAAGTCCGGCAATGTTCCCGTCAAATTATTGCTACCAAGATATAATCTTATCAAATTCGGTAGTTGAAGGTCGGGCAATTCACCTTGAAGATTGTTGCCGCCTTTGCTTTTTGCAGTGTTGTCGGGTACGCCATCAAGGTCGATTGAGTTTACACTACGTCCTAATTTACAGAGGGTTAGGCCGTACCATTTTTCGAGTGGTTCCTCCAAATTCCACTTTATTTTCCAATTCTCTCCACCTGTGGCATGGTATAATTCGACGAGTGCCAATGAGTCGGCTTGACGTGCGGCATATGCTCCTTTCGACACGCTTTTACTTCTATTGGTATGAGCAAAAATCAGGCAAATGGATAATAACACCATAGATAAACGCACCAATCGACACATGGAAATACCAATGGAATTTTTCATTGATTCACAGTCAATTATCTTTGAATTGTCTAATGAGCACCATCTTTTTTCGTTATTATCTTGCGAATATTTCATTTGTTGTTTTGACTCGTACAGGCGATTTTAATCGCCATGTTTTAGCTTTAAATATATATTTTACATGACATGGCGATTGAAATCGCCTGTACGGTTATCCTGATTGTGAATATCTCTGTAAGGTTCGGATAGAAAGTGCAGGCTGCTTGCGCTTGGGTACGATAGTCGGTTGTGGATTTTCGACTACATCACCGTAAAGCATCGCCATTTTTTTCCATGTATATTTTTTTTCCGCAATAATCCTCAGATTTTCAGCAACTTGTGCGAGAGGTTGAAATTCAATATTGGCGATAATTTGATATAATTCTACGCCACTTTCAAAGAAAATTGCTTGATTATTAGTTGTTACACGATTGTAAATGACATCATAAGAGACAATGGGTAAACCCAAAAACATCGCTTCCACCAAAGACGGATTTGTACCGCCCGCACTGTGTCCATGCACGTAGAAGTGAGCATTGGAACGCAGCAAATTCAATTCTTCTGATTGATAAATCGGGTCAAGTATATGAATGTGTTTGTGCTTGCCAAATCTCGCTTTGAGGTCTTTCCCGTATTGGCTATTATTCCAATTACCTACTATTACAAATGGTTGATAAGGCAATTTTGAAAAAGCTTCAAGAATAATATGAATGTTATTTTCCGGCTCAATTCGAGCGACTTTGAAGGCGTATTTTTTATTTAAAAATGGATAACGAATGGCATCTTTCGCCCTCTTTTGAACTTGTGCAACATGGTCGGCACCATATTCGATGAGACGGCTATCGCGGTTGTATCGTATTTTTACATACTCTTTCAAAATGCGATTGTCGGTAATGATTTCGTCCGCATATTTACAAGCCATTTTTTCACTAAATAATAAAAAACGCTTTGCCATGCGTCCCCATTTGGGTCTGCGCCATTCCAATCCATCAATATTTACCATAATTTTTTTATGGGTAAATAATTTAATAATCGGCAAAAAAATACAACCCGAAACCCCCAAAACTAAGGCTGCATCGCAAGTACGAAGTGCGAGAATAAGCGACCACAAATCATAGAAAATACTCTGTGCGCCATTCGCATTCAAAGGGATATATTCGAGTTTTGCACCGTTAAATTCATCCATTCGCTCCTCTTCGTCATAGGCTTTTTTGCTACAATACACCGTCATGTCAAAGCGGTTATGCAAATGTATAACCAAGTGATGTACAAGGGTTTCGAAGCCCCCATACTTTGCAGGTACGCCTACTGTACCGACTATGCCGAGTGTCATTTTTTCCTTTTTCATTGCAGTGCATTTACGGCTGCCACTCATGTACCTGATAAGGCACACGAGGGCAAGCCCATTTAGAGGAATGGGAGAACGAAAGTTCAAGTTCAAGCGTCAAGTTCAAGTTCAAATTCGATTTGAATCTGACTCATTCGCTTGATTGATTATCCATTAAAAAATAATCCAACAAAAGGGTCTGATAACCTGTGGGTGTGGTGTTCTAAGTAAGTAGCAGACTAAAATCAAGGACGCTTTCATATTGAATAATTTGCTGAAAGCAAATAAATCATTGAACTTGAACTTGATTCTTGAACTTGCACTTACTAAGCAGATGTCTTCCTATGTGGTGGCATCTGAATAAGTGTGTGGTGAGTGCTGTGTTTTCGCTTTTCGGCTTCCTTTTTTCCAATATTTTTTATCAATAAAATGAAAATCATCATTGTACAGATAAAAACGAGAAGCCCCATGAGTAGAGAAATGTTCGTATAATTAGCGGCGAATAAAATCAAACAAGTATTGAGCGTAATGAGTGTCAGACAAATGAGTGGCGTACTCATTTTTGCGGTATCCAACATGATGTGATGGATGTGTTTTCTATCCGGCTGAAAGGGAGAATTGCCCTTCGACATACGCGTGATGAATACACGTACTAAGTCAATTACGGGAATGAAAATAATCGCAGCAATGATAAGCGGTGCTTGTGTCGCGCCTACGCCGTAGTACGACATATTTAAAAACTGAATACACAATACGCCGATAATCAATCCAATAAGCGTAGAACCTGTATCGCCCATGAATATTTTAGCTTTATAGAAATTGAAATTTAAAAAGCCGATAATTGCTCCGGCGAGTGCAAAAGATAGCATACTCCAAGCCGATTCGCCCATGATAGCGAAGAGAATCCCGAAAGCTAATGCACCCAAAGTGCCGAAGCTTCCTGCCAGCCCATCTACTCCGTCAATCAGGTTGTAGGCGTTGGTGAGTGTTGTTAAAAATAGCAGTGTCATACCAAAACTCAAGACCGGATGTATATGCTCCAATCCCATGAAACCATACAAACCTTCGAATCTGAATCCGGCATAAAAGAGAATTCCGGCAGCCAATAGTTGAATGAGTAATTTACTCGAGGCGCGAATTGGTAGAATGTCATCGACTATACCAACCATAGCAATCAGGAGCGTTGCAGCCATAAGGTGATTGATAGCACCAAGACCGGAAAAAAGCAAAGTTGCTATCCAAAATCCGGCAAATATGGCAACACCACCAAGCGAAGGTGTCGGGTGAGTGTGTAGTTTTCGAATATCGGGTTGGTCAAAGACCTGTCGGTGATGAGCGATTTTGATAACGGCAGACGTACCTATGTACGCCACCGCGAGTGCCGCCGCAAAGGACAGCAAGGTGTAAAGTAGAACCATATTGTAGAGCCTCTTGTGATGAAAGATGATGTTTTTAGCATGTACTGTGTTTCCCAAAACAGGAGAAGTAGTTTCCAGGTACTTCTCTAAAACATGCAACACAAATTTAATACGTATGCGGGTGTATTTGCTTTGCATAAAATTGAAACTTCGTGACATAGTAATCTCAAAAGTTGGTATTAAAAAACACGTATTGAGAGTGTTTTTTATAAGCAGAGCTTATCTATAAACAAGTTATTTTACGGAAAATAAATAGCAAAAAGGTAGGTTTTGAATAAAACAGTAAAAAAAGGTTTCTTTTTTAACGTCACAGATTTTCATAATTAAATTCTATATAGGAAACTAACTTTGAAAAAATGAAGTGACTAAAATAGAAGAGGAATTGATGTGATATTCTTTTGGAATGTTCTAAAATGTGGTCATACAAAAAAAGCCATCTCACTGTGAGACGGCTTTCTACTATTTTTTATAAGTCGGATTATTCTTTGTCGCAGGTAATCTCAACATCTGCCCATTCTTCACCTGCCGACGTGACGGTTTCTCTAAATGTTTCTTCCCACTCATCAAGTTCTTCGTCTGTATCACGACAAAGTGGGTCTGTCACAACCGTCTCGTTACTATCAGGTCTTTCGTATGTGCATACGAGGCAGCCACCCTCCTCTTTATTACAAGAGTTAAAAGTGGTTAAAGTTCCCAAACAAAATAAGGCAACCAAGCCTAAAAGCATGTTTCTCATGAAAATTGATTTTATAAATAATTAAAAAATATTCAAATATTTGATACACTTAGAGGGAGGTTTGATAAGATTTGCCATAGGAACAAAATCAATGCCAATCTTATATTTATAATTACGATATTTTTTGTGATAGGTTTCGTATTGCCAAAATAAAAAATGCGCTTGCCAACCGAAGTCTGCAAACGCACTTTTTTAAAATTGTTTTTTGAATGATAAAAAACGTCTTATATTATTTAGGCACTCTGGATGACACGCCATTATTATCAAACCAAAATACTTTATCTTCTCCGTTGACATCACCATTCAAATTAAAATCCGGCGAGGTGTAATAATCAAACACACCGTTATCATCCTCCCACGGAATTTTATCTGACCCTTGTATATCGTAACTCGGAAAATCCGATTGGTCGGCATCTCCTGCAAACATTGCCCATTTGCCGGAAGCTAGCTGTTTTTGACCTGCGCCTGTATCGTTTCCGTTATAGCTTTCTGCTAATGTAAAATCGTAAGTCAAAGCATTGTCTATAATCGAAATAGCTTGCGGAGTCATTACGCCAACATGATTGCGATGTTCGATAACAATATACATGGAATTGACATCAGTAGGCAGCGAAAAGTCATCCAAAATTTCTACCGTACCATCTTTGAGTAGCAAAGCAGCCGTCATACCAATTTCGGTATTTTTCTGAACACCAGTTCTAAAAGAAACTAATAACCAATCAACTACATCCAACGAATAATTCGTATCCGTCCATGTTTCACCTTCTGTACCCATGTAATCCCAGGGTTCACGGTCATAGGGCTGACCTGCGGGAGTGGGTATAGCTAGATTGCTGGCGGGTGTTTGTCCGGGCAGTAAGCGGCGACCTGTATTGAGTGCGGTACTCATCTCATTTAGGTTGTCGAGGTAAGCCCCTTCAAGCAGTACTTTGATGTCAAAATCAATACGTCCATTGACTTGAATATTGACAATATCGGTACTAAATTCTGCCCCGTCATTCACAGAAAGGAGGAAGGATAATTCCATGTTCTGATTCGTATTCGGAATGGCGAAAACCGGCGTTGCACTCGTTGCATCATCCAATGTAATACCGTCCGGCGGATACCATTGATAATTGAGTGGGTCGCCATCCGGGTCATAAGAATTAGTTCCATCCAAAGTGTACATACCTGTCGTAACGAGCGTATCCTGACCTGCATCTGCAACAGGCATCGCGTTATTGCCCGCTTCAATTTCCCACGAACCATAACTCACATCATTACCCGAAATTCCACTTGAATATTTATTGAGTAATGTCAAATCAAGTCCTACCGAATAGGTACCGGGCGTATCATCAATCGCGGATAATCCCGTTAATTCAAATTCGGTTAATGAAATCGCATTAATAGATAAAGCACTCGCATCCAACATATTATTATCATACAATAAAACTAAAGCGTTTTGTACTTCCGAAATATCCAACAGTTGGTCAGAGAATGTCACCAAGAGTGGGTCGGGATGTGCGGTCAGCGTTTGATTCGCGGTCAAATCCCATTCGGCAGTCAAGGCAGATTCGTCAATGTAAATATCCATATTGTCCATTGTTACATTGCCGTCTGCATCAACGACTACT
>CALHBW010000078.1 GCA_937930625.1 uncultured Saprospiraceae bacterium
GAGGTCTATGTGTTGGGTAGATATTCGGAAGGCTTCGACGGTTTGACCCGACAAAGTACGTCCGCTGGCATCGGTAATTGTACCCGATACCATGACGGGATATTTCGTTCCGCTTTCGTCAAAATACCTATCCAAAGCATACAAAGCCGCCTTGCAATTGAGCGTATCAAATATCGTTTCGACCAAGAAAATATCAACACCGCCTTCGGCTAATCCGCGAATTTGCTCGTAGTAGGCTTCCATCAATTCATCAAAGGAAATAGCGCGAAATCCGGGGTCATTGACATCTGGCGAAAGCGAAGCCGTCTTGGGCGTGGGACCGAGCGCACCCGCTACAAAACGGGGTTTGTCGGGCGTTTTTCCGGTGTATTCGTCGGCAGCTTTACGGGCAATACGCGCCGATTCGACATTCATTTCATAGACCAATTCCTCCATCCGATAATCGGCTTGCGAAACGGCATTTGACCCAAAGGTATTGGTTTCGATGATATCTGCCCCGGCATCGAAATACGCCTTGTGTATCGCCTCTATGACCTGTGGTTGCGTGATGCTGAGGAGTTCGTTATTGCCCTTCACATCTTGCTCTATATCAGCGAATCGTGTGCTGCGATAGTCTTTTTCTTCGAGTTGGTATTCTTGTATCATCGTTCCCATCGCGCCATCGAGTACGAGTACGCGCTTGCGGGCGATTTGTTCGAGTTGCGAGGCGCGGGGGGAAGTGTATCTTGTTCTTACTTTTGTCATCTTTTTTTACTTCGTGTCTGTGTTGGACGGAGTTTGGACGTAAAGATAACTAAGTTTGGGGGGATTTTGTTTGGGGATTTGGAATGGTGGGAGATTTGTGGGAATGGAACAGGACACCGGGGTTGGGATGTCCTGTTTTATTCGTTCAAGAAAACTAAGGGCATTCGTCAACTATATGAGTCTTAGTTGTCCATTCACTCCAAGTACCGTCAGGACACGCTACTCTCAAGCGAATTTCATAAGTACCACATTCTTTTTTTGTAATTGTACTACCATGACTCGTAGTAACACCCAATGAAGTATGGGTATTACCATTTAAGCTATACTGAAACTCATGAGTTACACCCTGATATGGGAAGGCATAGAGGTGTAATGAACAATTCTGTTCTGTGATAATAATATCAGTATCGGCAGGTGCCAGACATCCACTACACAAACCTTGCGTAGTGAAAGTAATTCCTTCTGACCAATTACTCCAAGTGCCGTCAGCACATTGTACTCTTAATCGGATTGAGTAAGTGGTACAAGGTTCGATATCATTTATAGTATTGTGGTACGCTGTCGTTTGTCCAAGTGAAAACCAAAACGGTGAATTATCTATATTATATTGAAATTCGTGATTAATTCCGTCATAATCATAGGCATAAATGTTGATTCTGTTCGAGTGCTCAACGTAATAAAAGTCAGAGACATTCGGTGGAGCACAAGCAAGTCGTCGCCGTTCAGTTATCTCGTCTTGAGTTTCAATAGGAGTAACGAGGGAGTCTTGTTCACAAGATGTCATTGTTATCGCAATAGCTAAAATAGCTACTAATCCGAGTAAAAGGTTTTTTACTTTTAAAGTTTTCATAGTTAAAATAAATTAAAAAGTATAAAATTAAAAAAATATAATTACACATAACCATCATACTACTCCGTACAGAGATAGCCTGTAATCAGTGTCAGCTAAAAACAATGTAGATGTCTGTTGAGGAAGGACTTTTATCGTGAAATATGTTATTTGCAGTTACCCTTTGGGACAGAGAGATTAACTTAAGATGCCTAATTAACATTCCGAACATGCAGCTTCAAGACACTCTATTTTGGACAGTATGCTACTAATGTAGTCGTTGTGAATTCCTATATTTTCGAGGCTATTTAACATATTATAAGATATACTTACCAATGTAGAACATAGGTCACAGTAATTTTCCGGATAACAATCTACTAGGGCTGTAAAGGCATCAATAGTCCAAAAAGTTTCCAAATATTGACAATAATTTGGCAAGTAATCGCAGTTGTCTGAAATGGCATTGAACTGCTCAAATGCGTTATCGTAAGCCGGACAATGGCTTCTATCTGAAATGGTATTGATGTCAATAATCTCTGTTAGAGTCAAGTTGGTGGAAGACTGTTCTTTCCATGGCTCTACTACGTCTTCTTCAACAATATTCTCCTGTTCACAAGAGGTCATAAAGACGGTAAATACCATGATAGCCAATAGGCTAAATAGGAGGTTTTTTACTTTTAAAGTTTTCATAGATAAAATTTTAAAGCTAAATAAAAATTATAAGAATAAATTAAACGTAATTACACATAATCATCACACCATCTCATACAGAGACAACTTCAAATCAGTGTCAACTAAAAACAATGTAAATACCTGTCAAAACAGGACTTATCTTGGAATACGTTATTTGTTGTTACCTCTCTTGGTGAAAGGTGGTCGCAGTGTGGGGTAGCACTGCTGACCTTGCTGTTTTATGGCTAGGGAAAGTTTTAAAGGGTGAAGTTTTATATTATTTTAGATTAAAAAAATAACATTATTTACAACAAATTCGAAATGAGATATTTCGGAGGTAGAAGCCTATTAGTTTGGATTAGGATCGCAAGTCTCTCTGGCATCAACAATAACCACGCAACCATCGGCTTTGCATCCATTAATTGCTGCAGGGCGAGTTGGAATGCATTGTATTTCAAAATCCATGTTGAGGCATCCGGTGGGTTTGTCATAGAACCATCTGAAAGAACATGTTTCGTTTCCTGAACAAGTGAGGGAGTATATACCCATATCATCACGAATAGTCAAATCATGGTTTTGATAATTAGTTACAGTCATATTAAAATAAATCTTAATGTCTAAATATCCTTTATCAATTTCCATTGTAAAACAATCGTTATCTATTACTATTTCTGATTGTATTTCTTGTGCTTGCAATATGTTCCCTACACTAAGTACTAAAATGATAAAAACAATTAAAATTTTTAAACTTTTCATAAAGCGTATTTGTAATTAAATGTGTGTTAAAAAATATTGTAAATCAAACCTACGTAGTGTTTGCTTGTTACAAATACAAAAGTATGTGAAATTAAAATATAAAGTTGGTGATAAGTTAGCCGAAAAATTAACTCAAAATCGTATAAGAAATAAATAACCCACAATAAAAATGCTTCAAATTTAATTGATTATCAGTTATTTACAGAATAACATTAAAGAAAATAAAAATTTATTGGAACAATGGAAAAAGTCCCCTTTTCAGAATCAAAATTAATGATTCTGACCCGCCATTTAAATGAAAAAGAATTTAAAACGATTGGTTTGTGGGTAAAATCTCCCTGTCATAATGGGTCTAAAAATGTTGTTAAATTATATGAGATTATCAAAAAATATCGCAAAACCGATAAGCCTGTTGATAATCTGATAGTAATGAAAGCAATGGGTATGTTGCCACGTAGTGCCAAACCCAAAGACATCTCTCCTAAGCATAAGGCAGATTTGAGAGTGACTATGCATTCATTGGCTATACTCATTGAAGATTTTATTATCTGGAAAAAAATGAGAGAAGATGAGATAGGTAGTAAACGCCTACTAATGGATGCACTCATAGAGCGGCAAACCTACACACTTGTGGCTCCAATTATGAATAAAGCCCGGAAAGTACATGGAGCTTCTCCGTTTCGAGATAGCAAATATTGGGAGGATGATTATAGTCTTAATGAAATGGATTTTTATATGGAAGTTTTGCTCAAAAATCGAGATGCTGCCAATAAGATAAAAGATGTATTAGATTCATTACACCAGTCTTGCTTGAGCAAACTCTTGTATTATTATTGTGTCGTGGTCAATTCCCGAATTGTTGTAAAAGTGAGTGAAGATTATCCGTTTATGGAAGCGGTAAAACAGTATGTCAAAGATAATAGCAATATCAATTGTCCTGCTGTTCGTGTTTATTACATGCTATTAGAAGTGTTGGAGTATCAACGAGAAGAAGATTATTACCATTTAAAATCGTATTTATTTGAGTACCTGACGATATTCGATGCACATAAAATCAGGCATTTGTTAGGTTTTATGTCCAATTTCTGCAATCGAATGGTCAGGAATGGTAATAATAAATTTATTCAGGAAAAATTTGAGATATATGAATTGGGTTTAAAGCATGAATGTTGGACGGCAGGTGTGTACTTCTCACAACATCAGTTTGTGCATACGATACAAACGGCATTATCACTCAATAAAATGGAATGGGTAAAGGATTTTATGGCTAAATATCAGGATAAACTTTCTCCTGTTTCAAGGGATTACATATCAAATTATTGTCAAGGACTCTACGCTTTTCATAACAAAGATTATGAAATAGTACGGACACATCTAAACCAGAATTTTACAGTACCTCCCGAAGACTTTACTTATCATCTTGGTCTAAAAATATTATGTATAAAAACGTATTATGATGAAGGTAATCTTACTTTCGATAATATGAATATGCGTTGTATCGAAAACCATATAGAGAATATCAAGCAATACGCAACGGTCAACAATAACAAAAAAATGTCAGAAACCGTCCGCCAACAATATAGCAACTTCGCCAATTTCTTCAAGCGCATCCTGAATCGCAAAAAGAAAATCATTGATGCTTATGAAAAATCTCCCACCCAAGCCAAGCTCCAAGCCCTCCAAAACGACCTCACCCAACTCAAGCCCCTCATAGAACGCAGATGGCTGGAGGAGAAGGTGAGGGAATTGATGGCAGCATTGGAATGAATGTGTGCAGACGCAAAGATGACGAAGTTGGGGGCTTTTGTTTGGGGAATTTTGGGAAGGTGCGAGATTTGTGGAATGGAACAGGACATCCGGGGGTGGGATGTCCTGTTTTGTACAAAATATTTTTAATATTTGTTGAACGTTTGCCAATACGCATTTGTGATACGAATGATTGTAAAACCTATTTATTAAAATGATCCTGAATCAGTCAGGCAATACCCTGTGTAAGCATATCTAATGGTCAAAAATAAAGAATAGGTTTCACAGCATCCCCAATAACTGTCATTAGGGAATGCCTCATAACAATCACAAGGTTCAGAAACACTAGTGCATGGAGGTGAATCGGTGCAGCATAATGTTCTATCATATGTAATATCATAAGCGATTGGACGCATTTTATAAAACCCTTCGGGGCAAGAAGGAGTATGTTGAACACTTATATCTCGCACCATAGCCCACAAATCTTCTTGTTCTTGAACAGACAATAGTTCATTGCAGGTAGTCGAAAAAGGAGGATTTAAAGTTATATTCACTGTAAGGGTTTTCTCATAAAAAATTAATCTTCTTGAGCCACTGAATACATTCGTCAAAATCATCTGCAAAATTATCCATTAATTCGCATTTATTTTCAATCTCATGCTCTTGTAACAATTTGACTGTCAGTGTTCTACACGAA
>CALHBW010000079.1 GCA_937930625.1 uncultured Saprospiraceae bacterium
GCGTGATACGCCCGATTGTGCATACACCTGTGCGTCTGCACCTATACGCAGGCGAGCCGCTACGCCGACTTGCCCCCAGAGTTTTACGCCATCTTCCAGTATTGTTTTACCTGCAATACCGACTTGCGCTGCAATGAGGCAGCCGCGCCCAATTACCACGCCATGCCCCACATGGACCTGATTGTCCAACTTGCTGCCTTCCCCGATAATCGTATCGCCCGACACTCCTTTATCAATCGTACAGCAAGCACCAATTTCGACCTTATCTTCAATCACGACCCGTCCGCACGTATGCCATTTTTCCCAATTTTCGTTTGTTTTTTTATAATAAAACGCATCCGCGCCAATAACAGAATTAGCGTGAATCAACACATTTTCACCAATCATGGTATGGTCGTGAATCACTACATTTGCGCGTACCCAAGTCCCTGCACCAATCGTGACCCCATGCCCGACCACCACGCCGGGTTCGAGCTTTGCTGTCGGGTGAATGTCAGCAGCATCGCTGATATGTACATTCAAAGGAATGGTAGGAGAGAAATGCCGCACCAAAGCATTATACGCTTCAAAGGGATTATCACACAAAAGCAAGTGCTTGTCTTCCGGCGGCTCTACACGCTCATTAATGAGGATAAATGTAGCTGCCGATTTAAAGGCTTTTTTGAAATATTTCGCTACATCCACAAACATCAAATCGCCCTCCACGACTTTATGAATTTCGTTGATACCCGTTACGAGTGCGTCGGGATTGCCAATGATTTCGGCATTTGTCATTCGGGCGATTTCGGAGAGCGGAACTGGATTTGGTAGACGCATATATTTAAACGGCAATGTGAAAAAGTTGTGGATGTTTTACTATTGTATCCACTGCATGATACCAATAGAACATGGCATTTTTGGCATTTTTTACTTTTTTATTGAGGAAATAATAATCTTCGTGTTGGATGAGATAATCTTTTTTGTTCATAGTTTGCTCATCAAAATGGAGTACAGGGCTTGTATCATTTGCTTTTATTTTTGCTGCCAGATAAGCGATTTTTCCGGCGGTTTCGATGGCTTCTTCTCGCTTGAACCTATGAACCGCCCAATTGACAAAACCCCTTATTGCATTATTTAATTCCTTTCGTCTTTCCATAGCTACTTCAATACAGGTACTTAAAATATCGTCAAGCACCTTCTCTGGTGCGAGTGATAGATTGCGGTATTTAATTTCCTTTTTTGCATGATGTTGAAAAGATATGACAACAGATTCAAAATTCTCAATTTTGTCAAACAACTTCCCCAAATCAAACATTTGCTTTATGATTTCAGTATATTTTTCTGTTTTGTAAAGAATGCCCGTTGTATTAGGTGCAAAAGCGGTGAGTTTATCTCCTGTAATAGATTCAGTAGTCGGTACAGTTACTTTTGCAAAAGGCGAATATGTATCTATCCACGGTTTTACAATTTCTATATTTTTTGTATGTAAATAGGGTTCTTCCTCAAAAAGGACATCCAATAAAATTTTATTATCCTTATTGAATATTGGGTCGAAGAAAAAACGGTAATGTGCTTTTGGTATGCCCTCCTTTTTGTAGCTTCTTTTTTCGTCCAAGACATAGCTCGTAAAATGAGAATTTTCATCAATTTGTTCTAATACACTTTCGAGTTGTGTCCGGTTTGCCGATGTTACAATGTCAATATCTATAGAAAACCGTTGAGTTTCATCAAATAATAATATCAGGCTTGTTCCTCCTTTGAATATGAAGTCTAAATTATTGATTTTAAGCTGTTCACACAAATAAAGTGCCTGCGCCATTTTTTCAAGTAGTGCAGGGTCATTACCCTTGAAGTACTTCCCTCTCACTCTTTCCATCCATTCTTTTGTAAAATTGTGTTCACTTATCATTTCAAAATATCTAATAATTCGTTTTTAAAATATTTATACAAATATTTCTTTAATTGCTTATCTTTTTTTCTTCTCCTCGCATAACTAAACATAGTGTCAAAATTAATTTGGTAAGTACGAATAGCATTTTCAAAAATATTTTCTTGTGCAGAGTATTGATAAGAAATAAACAAATCAAAATCGTTGAATATATCTACCAAAATCTTCTCTAATTTCGGAACATAAATATCTTCTTTCCCATATTTTACTTTTTTTAATGGAGATTTTGTAATAATTTTTTTGACGACAACGGGATGTTCTGCTTCAAAAACATATCTATCAATCAGCACATTATCTGCTTTCTTCAAATACAAAAATACATCTGCACCAAGATGGTCGCGTAAATAATTAAATAAAAATTCAGCCGCGTCACGTTCTACTTCTATCAAAATAAAAGTACGCATCACTTGATGAATCATAAAGTGATTCAACCATTCACTCGACCAAATACAATGACTGTCATACAAGCCAAATTTATTTATCAACTCATTCACTTTCAATAATCTATCACTCAAAATCGGCTCAAACGAACGCAAACTGTCCCCCACCAATTTATAAGTATCTTCACCAATAGATTTAATTACATTTTTACGTTTCAAATCATACACCTCCCAAAATAAATCACTCTCTGAATAATCTTTTTCACGCCCGTAAAAATCCTGTAATTCTTGTTTGGTAAATAATTTTTGATGACCAAAATAATCTCTTAATTGTTGCGCTGATATACTCATATTTTTAAAACCATTTTCAACAAAAATACATAAAAATGTCCACTAAATCAAAAAAGTGGACATTTTAAAAAATTCCACTAAATAGAAATAAGTGGACTAAAGGCAAACAGACACCAAAAAAATATCTCCCTTCACAGAATATTCTCGCACAAATAATCCTTACTTTTGCGCCCTAAAAATGTGTTGAAGTGTTATTGTGTTAGGGTGTTAACGTGTTTTCGTATCAATGTCAAAGTACGACAACACAATAACACGACAACACACCAACACGACAACACACCAACACGTTCTTACATGAAAAATACACCACTGACCAATAAACACATCGAATTGGGCGCGAAAATGGCGGAATTTGCCGGATACAATATGCCGATTTCTTATGCCGGAATTAAGGCGGAACATGCGGCGGTACGTGAGGGCGTAGGCGTATTTGACGTATCGCATATGGGCGAATTTATCGTGCGCGGACGCGAGGCGGCAGACTTGATACAGAAAGTCACTTCCAATAATGTCAAAAAACTCAATATCGGCGATGCACAGTACTCTTGTCTGCCCAACCACAAGGGCGGAATTGTGGATGATTTATTGGTCTATCGTCTGCCCGAAGATATGTGTGCGGAGGGCGAACAAGCATTTATGCTCGTCGTCAATGCCTCGAATATCCAAAAAGATTGGGATTGGATTAGTCAGCATAACTCCTTCGACGTCAAGATGATAAACATATCCGACCAAACGGCACTCCTCGCCGTACAAGGTCCGAAAACTGCTGATGCGCTTCAGTCATTGACCGATATTAATTTAGGCGAAATGAAATATTACACTTTTGCAAAAGGTGTATTTGCAGGTGTGGAAAATGTATTGGTATCGGCTACGGGTTACACGGGTTCGGGCGGTTTTGAGTTGTATGTCAATGTGAATGATGCCTTGCGCGTATGGGATGCGGTCTTTGAAGCGGGGGCAGCGTATGGCATCCAACCGATTGGTTTGGGTGCGCGCGATACCTTGCGCCTCGAAATGGGCTACTGCCTCTACGGAAACGACATCAACGATACGACTTCACCCATCGAAGCCGGATTGGGTTGGATTACTAAAACGAAAAAGGGCGAGTTCAATTCCGTCGAAATTTTCAAACAACAACGCAAGGAAGGTACAGCACGCAAATTAGTCGGTTTTGAAATGCTCGAACGCGGCATCCCACGACACGATTACGAAATTGCGGACGCCAACGGCACTATCATAGGAAAAGTAACTTCGGGAACACAAGCTCCCTCGCTCGATAAAGCCATTGGCATGGGCTATGTCAAAACAGATTTTGCAAAACCTGATACCGAAATTTTCATTCAAATCAGAAATAAATCCATCAAAGCAAA
>CALHBW010000080.1 GCA_937930625.1 uncultured Saprospiraceae bacterium
AACTAAGGTAAAGGTGACGGTAATAGCTTCGTTTGGATTGTCGGGGCAGATGGTGGTGACATCATTTGAATTGGCAGCATAGCCGTTTAACGAACCACCATTATCATAAAAAAGACCACTTGTACAAGAAGGTGGCGCAGCCGCCGTAAGGAAAGTAAAGGGTCCGGCACATGCCTCCGAACCATCATCACAAATTGTACAAGCATAATAATCATAACTTGTTTCGGGGGATAATCCGGTTAAATTATAAGGTGTGTCAATACTGTTTACGCTTGTGCCTGTGTCTTGCGTGAAGCCTGTTTCGCCCCATTCAATATTAAAATTGGTAGCATCTGAATTCCATGATAATTCGGCTGAATTATCGGTAATGTCTTCGGCGAAAAGTGCGCCCGGAGGCAAGCAAGGCATATTATCATCACAAGTAATCACTGCTTCCCAACCTGCGCTTTGGACTGAGGCGTCAGAGCTAAAAAGAAAGGTCAAACAACCACTTGCATCCGTAGCTGTAAATGAATCTCCTGCCTGCAATAAACTCTCCGGTACAGAAGGCGTACCACCGTCTCCGTCCAATTCGCCGCAAGCTGTTTCCTGTAATGGATTCGAGGTGTCCATTCCGTCATAAATTGAAAGAAAATCCCAACAGCCGGCTTGGTTTCCGTCTGTTGATGCGGTTTCTATATCGACAAATGTGAAGGTGACAGTAACGGCATTGCCCATATTATCAGGGCAAATCGTAATGGAATCATTTGAATTGGCGGCATAGTCATTGAGCGAACCGCCATTATCATAAAAAACGCCACTTGCACAGGTGGGTGCAGGTGCAATCGTTGTGAATGTAAATGGTCCGGCACATTCAGATATAATCTCACCGCCCATTCCATCAGGACAGATAGCGCAGACGTAATAATCGTAAGCCGTTTCAGCCGCCAAACCTGTTAAGTTTGCAGGATTTCCGACTTCGGGAATGGTCGTACCCGTACCCGGCGCGAAGCCTGTTTCGCCCCATTCTACATCAAAAATAGTCACACCTGCTGTCCATGTTATACTTGCAGAATTATCGGTAATATTATTTGCGGTCAATGCCACAGGCGCGGGGCATGGGTCGCCGGGCGCACAGGTCACATCGGCAGCCCAGCCGTCATTTTGTACTGAGCTATCAGATGTAAAAGTAAAAGTGAGGCAACCGCTTTGGTCAGTTGCGGTAAATGAATCTCCTGCACTCAAAGTCATGCCCGAACCTACATCGGCGGGGGTACTACAAAAATCGCCCAAAAATGCACTATCCGTATCTGCGCCGTCATAAACACTCAAATAATCCCAACAGCCCGTACCATCCGTAGCCCCCGAAGTAGCGGATTCAATATCGACAAATGTAAAGGTGACAGTTACAACATCGCCTGTATTATCGGGGCAAATGGTATAAGTTTCGTCCGCATCGCTGACATATGGATTGTCTGCTCCTCCGGCATCATAAAACTCTCCTCCGCACACAGGCATAGGTGGCAAAGTACTAAAGGTAAACGGACCTGTCCAATCGCTGATGCCTTCCGCGCCGCAGTCCGCTTGAATGTAAAAATCATAAGTGGTCAGAGGTGTCAGACCTTCCAAATTATAAGGATTATCTGCCGTAGCGAGCATCGTGCCTGTACCTTGTGCGAAGCCTTCCGCACCCCATTCAATATTGGTAGCAAAACCTTCTGATTCCCAAGACAATTCGGCAGAAGTGCTGCTTGCTTCAACTTCCACATCTTCCGGCGGCAAGCACATCGGACCTTCAAATACTTCTAAATTAAAATCACAAGAAACACCTCCCGCACCATCAATTATAAGATAATACGAACCTTCTTCCATCACCATTACGGTAGAATCACTACCCGCACCCAATGCCACACAAAATGCGCGGTCGCTATTCAGTGTACTTTGAAAAATATTATCACAACTAATATCCTCTGTCGGATAAACGGCATAAGATAAAGCACAAACGGTATTGGTGAGCGCGAGGGTGTGATTGCCTTCATTTTCAACCGTAAATTCATACCATACTGCATTCTCAATACCAAAACCATTTGGCGGATTACACACTGCCAAAATACCCAAACCCGTTACCGCATCTACTTCGGCGAGGCTTGCGGTAGCTCCCACATTTGTACCTGTAATCTGTGTGCCGATTGGAAGCGGTGTTGCATTGGCACATTCATCATTAGGCGGTGCGCCTACATCGCAAAGCGGGTTGCCCAATTGTAAAAAGCTAACGGTCAGCGGCTCTGTTTGACTACAAATTGTTCCGGCAGCATCTTCTACCCATCCGGTCATTGTCCATGTACCTTCCAAATCGCCGAGTTGATTGGCGGCTAATACACCATTCAACCCCTTATCAAAATTATATGGTAGCGTCACTCCTGTCAGCGTAAAGCCACCGGACACACCACCCGTACCACCGGGACTGTCATCAAATCTGATTTGATATTCTCCGCCTTCTGGTATGGTGTCATTTATTGCATCAAAAGTACCCAACTGTGAAGGGCAGATATTCAACGGAGTCGCATCCGTTAAAGTACCTGCATTGCATGGCGGTTGTACTATCATGCCGCCGTCGTCGATAAGGTCGGTTTGAGTAGGTGTGTCACCATTTACACCCGGCGAGGATGCGCCATCTTCGCCATATCCATCTCCTGCATATGTCCATGTAAAAGGAATCGGATCGCCATCGCCCCCTGTTTCACAATCGCCCTCTGACCAACCCGCAGGTGGCGTCATATCAAATATGAAAACATTGGGCGAGCCACCCAAATCACTAAAGTCAGAATCTCCATCAGGACAAAATCCCGGTGTGCCAAAGGCGGCTATATTGCCGCTACTGCCGACGTCAAAAGCTGCATCTCCTGTTCCATTCCCTGCAAAATCCCAACCTGTGGGAAAGGTAATTGTCACGCAATCCAACCACTCGGTGGTCGCAGAGGTAAAGGTCACATTCACAGTGAGTGTGAGTGTGCCGTCTCCATTGCAATTATACGTACCGGATGCTTCGGGGTTGGTAATATCTGCATAGGTATTTTGGAGATTAAAACAAAAAAATATTAATATAATTAGTGTTAAGCGTGGGTAAATATTGGTCATAGTTTAATGATTTTTAAATTTGAAAAAACAAGATAGGGAGGCTTATTCAAAAGCAAGATAAGTTTTTGATGTTTTTTTGAATAAAGTGACAAAAACGTAACATGGAGTTTTTGTTTGCTGCCTCTCTCAATGGAACATGTTCCATTGGAAGTTTCATATTTTCTCCAAACAAAAATCATTGTTTCCCAAAAAATTCAAATAATTCTATTTATTTATCTAATTTTAACCGCAAAAAATTTTTAGAAATTCTAAATTCAAATAAAATACCGCGCACAATTCGCGTTCAATTTGGAATTTGGAATTTGTTATTTGGAATTTATTAAGAAAATGGACGAAATCAAAAATCTCTTTGACATCCCCTACTATCAACTGAAGCACTGCCCTCAAGAAAAAGCAATTGGACGTAAACATGACGGCGGCTGGAAATTTTGGAGTACGCAAGAATTTATAGACGATGCCAACCGAGTCAGTCGCGGTTTAATCAAACTTGGTGTACAACCCGGCGATAAAATTGCCTTGATTTCTTATGTAAATCGTCCCGAATGGAATATCATGGACATTGGTTTGCAGCAGGTTGGGGCGATTGGTGTGCCGGTATATCCTACGATTAGTCCGCGCGAATACGAATATATTTTCAATGATGCGGGTGTAAAATACGCCTTCGTTAGTATAGACGGAAAAGGTGATTTGGTACACAAAGTACGCAATGCCAAGCCGAATGTACCAACGCTGGAAGAAATCTATACTTTTGATAAAGTAGATTACGCGCCACATTGGGAAGATATTTTTGAAGAAGGCGACCACAGCGAAGTAGAAAAAAGAAAAGCGGCGGTCAATCCCGACGAACTCGCTACACTAATCTATACTTCGGGGACTACGGGCGACCCGAAAGGCGTGATGTTGACGCACAATAATATTTTGAGCAATGTAAAATCGGCAGGTCCGCGCCTACCCTTAGACCCCGGAGATAAAGCATTGAGCTTCCTGCCTTTGTGTCACATTTTTGAACGCACCGTTTCGTATATCTATATGACGCAGGGCGCAAACATTTACTACACAGGCACCGACAATCTTGGTGGCGAAACAGGTGATTTGCAAGGTGTAAAACCGCATTTCTTTACCACTGTACCACGTTTGTTGGAGAAGGTTTATGAGAAAATTTATAATAAAGGACTCGAACTTACGGGAGCGAAGAAAAAACTATTCTTCTGGGCATTGGACATGACCGACGACTATGAATACGACAAAACATACAGCGGTTTCCGTGCGACCAAAATGAAGCTTGCCGATAAGCTGATTTTCAGCAAATGGCGTCAGGCGCTTGGTGGCAATATCAAAGGTATCGCAACGGGCGCAGCAGCCTGTCCTGCGAAAATGGCACGGGTGTTTTCGGCGGCGGGTGTGCCTATACGCGAAGGTTACGGTTTGACAGAAACCTCGCCTGTACTTACTTTGAGTCACTTTGATAAAGGCGGTGCATTGCTCGGTACAGTCGGTACGGTACTCGAAGGCGTCACCTTAAAAATCGACCCTTCTGACGGCGACTACCGCGAAGGAGAAGGCGAGATACTAGCACAAGGTCCGAACATCATGCAAGGCTACTACAACAAGCCCGAAGCAAGTGCCAAAGTGCTCAAAGACGGCTGGTTTCATACAGGCGACATCGGCAAATTTGTAAAAGGAAATAACGGTATCGAATACGTAAAAATCACCGGACGTAAGAAGGCATTGCTCAAAACTTCGGGCGGAAAATACGTCGCACCCGAACCCATCGAAAAACGCTTTACAGAGGATTTCCTGATTAGTCAAATGATGGTCGTGGGCGAAGGCAAAAAATTCGTTTCGGCACTCATCGTTCCGGCAGCAGAAGCCCTCAAAGATTGGTGCGATGACAATGATGTGCCTTGCACTTTGCATCCAAGTCCGCATAATGAGACTTTAAATTGCATCTCGCCCGAAACCTTGAAAAATGAAAAGGTACGCGCCAAATTCGAGGAGATTATCAAGGAAATCAATCCGAATTTCAGTCATATCGAACAAATCAAAAAATTCGACTTGCTGTGCGATCCGTGGGATGTTTCTACGGAAGAATTGACACCGACGATGAAGGTCAAACGCCGCGTGGTGCGACAGAAGTATAAAGGTCAGATTGACGCGATTTACAATGTCTGATGAGTAAATGATTAGATGAATAAATGAGTAAATTACTCAATGCGACAATGCTGAAATGCGATAATGCTATAATGTGTTATCGCATTTTTTTTGTTTTTTAGAAAAATTGAATGCAACATGTATCCCAAAATATTAAAAAGTAACTGTCATGCTGAATTTATTTCAGCATCTCCCGAACGATAGAAAACCAATATTGCACAAAAGCTCGTAATTCATTGTTTTTGAGTAAAATACAAAGTTTTAGCTCACATTTAATATCGTGCTTGCAACTTGGGAGATTCTGAAATAAATTCAGAATGACGTTCTGGTTTATAAGCATTATCGCATTGCTCCGGGTGACTTTTTCAAAGGACATTGGATATAGTAGTATTCGTATAAAAAAGAAATATCCAATGTTTAGCAACAACAAAATAGAAGCACTACATTCCTATGGCAGTCCAAATTTGGCTTCGAGGCTTTGGGCTGGTTATTGGGAATTTCACATGATATTTCTTTTTTACGAATAGGGATGCTTGCATACGCGTGTATGTGACATCCCTTTTTTAATTAAAATGTAAATGAAAATTAAAATGAAAAAATACTTTCATAGGACATCAAATATTTGATTTTTCATTTTCATTTAAAATCTCATATCAATCTTAACATCCAATTTAATCTTGAACTTAAACTTAGAAGTATCATGAAAGCACCTACATCTCTACTAATTAGCCTGTTTTTTTGCCTCATTTATTTTTCTTCTACTAATTTATATGCAGATGATTTGGTCTGTACGCCTACTTTGCTCGCGCCTGTTGCGGGTGAAATTATGGACAATGGTTGCGACGCCGAATCCAATCCTATAACATGGAATTTTGACTGGGCAGATTGCGCGGGTGCGACCCGATACCATCTTTATGTCAAGAAAGCAACAGCCAGTGTTCCTGTTGTGAATAATGAGAACATAGCGGCATCCGAATTTACCTACGAAAGCCTCGGTCATATCGTAAATACCGGGCTTTCAGACTGGCGTTGGCGCGTGCGTGCGTATGTGGGCGGCGTATGGCAGGATTGGACGCCGGAACGCAGCTTTGATGTTGAGCCGCTCAACTCAGATTGTGGTACATGTCCGCCCGGATTGAACACGCCAAATAATGGCGATATACTGGACAATGGCTGCAGCACCGAATCCAACCCGACGACTTGGTATTTTGATTGGGAGGAATGTTCGGGCGCGACGCAATACCACTTGTATGTCAAGCACATTGGCGCAGTGAATCCTGTGTTGAATTTGAGTACAATCACCGATTCCGAATACACTTACGAGAGTTTTGGTTATGTCAATAATGCAAATTTGGAAGACTGGCGTTGGAAAATCCGTGCGAATATCGGTGGTGTATGGGGCATATGGTCAGAAGAGCGCAGCTTTGACTTAGAACCGCTCAATTCGGATTGTGGCGCATGTGTGCCTACTCTGACAGCACCCGCTATGGGTAGTGTACAAGACAATGGATGCGATGCGACTTTTGATTATATCAATTGGGATTTTGATTGGTCGGATTGCTCCGGTGCTACTGAGTATAATTTGTATGTGAAAGCGGCAAGCGCGTCATTTCCCGTGCTGAATGACAATACATCGGTGTCCAATTATGCCTATCAAAGTACGGGTTATATTCCTAATGCAAATACAAGCGATTGGCGTTGGAAAGTCAGGGCAAAGATAGGCGGAATATGGCAGGATTGGTCTGCCGAACGCAGCTTCGATGTCGAACCCTTGAATACAGATTGTTGGTTGTTGTCGGATTCATTGGAGTTAGTCAAATTGTATAATTCGACCGATGGTGCAAACTGGTTTAATTCATGGAATCTGAACCAACCCGTCGTTACATGGCACGGCGTGACGGTGATTTCGGGCTTGGGTGTGACGGAAATTAATTTGTCCGGCAATAACCTCCAAGGCACATTGCCCGAACTTCAATTGCCTAATTTGTTTGACCTGATACTTTCGGAAAATAAATTAACGGAAAATATCCCTGATTTGTCGGGTTTATCTTCAATGGGAAGGCTTTATTTGAATGATAATAAACTCTCGGGAAATATTCCTAATTTGGAAGAAACGGTACTTGAGATAGTTTGGTTTCATGAGAACAAATTAAGCGGCATCATTCCCGAAGGAATTAATGCGACAGGCGCGCCTTTGTCGGAATATTTTACCCATCGAAATTATTTCACCCATAATGATATTTCTACTAATTTTGGTACAAATACTGATTTACCCGATTTTCAATTTAGCCCTCAATACTACGCTGATTTTCAATACCATACCATACAAATGGGCGATGATTTGACGCTCTCACCCGACCCTTCAATTCCTTATTCCAAACCAAGTGTGATTTGGCGAAAAGGCGATGATTTTATTACGCCAAATTATGCGACATACGATACGACTTATACGATTACAAATGCAGATACGACTGATGCGGGAACGTATTATTTCGGATTTATTGATGAATCACTCACGCCGGATGTCACCTTTATTTCCGACCCGATTGAGGTGTATGTGGAGGGCTACGATTTGTCGGGCGAACCGATTATTACAAATCAGTTTATCTTGGATATTCCCTTTGATGCTGACCCTGAATTTTCGATAGAGGTATTG